>JAQUQE010000025.1 GCA_028716225.1 Dehalococcoidales bacterium
GTCGAGGATGCCGTCTACTACTTTTCTACCTATAACGCTCCGGATCGGACGGTAAGCAGTAAGCGGCGGAAGGTTATGGTACTGGGCGGTGGGCCGAATCGCATCGGCCAGGGCATAGAGTTCGACTATTGCTGTGTACATGCCGCTTTCTGTCTGCGTGACGAGGGTTATGAGACGATTATGGTCAACTGCAATCCGGAGACGGTCTCTACGGACTACGATACCTCGGATAAGCTCTACTTTGAGCCGTTGACCGTTGAGGATGTCCTGAGCATCTACGAGAAGGAGAAGCCGGAGGGTGTTATCGTCCAGTTCGGCGGCCAGACTCCGCTTAACATCGCTAACGAACTGGCTGAGGTCGGGGTTAGAATTCTGGGTACATCACCGGCGATGATAGACCTGGCTGAAGATCGGGACCGCTTCCGTCAGATGATGCAGGCGCTTGGTATACCGATGCCGGAGTCCGGTATGGCCAGCGACCTGCCGCAGGCGCTGGATGTCGCCGGGCGCATCGGGTACCCGCTGATGGTGAGGCCTTCATACGTGCTGGGCGGCCGGGGTATGGAGATAGTCCATGATGAGGATATGCTTAGAGAATATGTTGCCGCTGCTGTGGATGTTACTCCCGACCGCCCCATCCTGATTGATAAGTACCTGGAGAATGCCCTTGAGGTCGAAGCGGATGCTATTTCCGACGGCAGCGATGCCTTTGTGCCGGCAATAATGGAACACATCGAGCTGGCAGGGGTTCACTCCGGTGACTCCGCCTGTGTCATTCCGCCGGTTAGCATATCCCCCGAGCATATGAAGACCATTTACGAATATACCAAGCGGATTGCCCGGGAGCTCGGGGTGGTCGGCTTGATGAATATCCAGTATGCCATTGCCATGGATACCGTCTACGTCCTGGAAGCAAACCCGCGGGCATCCCGTACCGTACCACTGGTCTCCAAGGTCTGTAACATATCGATGGCGCGGCTGGCGACCCAGCTCATGCTGGGTAAAAAACTCGGTGACCTGAATATCAAACCGCGTGTGATTCCATACTTCGGGGTCAAGGAGGCCGTCTTCCCGTTTCCTATGTTCCCCGAGGTGGATCCCGTTCTGGGGCCCGAGATGCGTTCTACCGGTGAAGTACTGGGGATGGCCGACTCTTTTGGTATGGCCTTTTTTAAATCACAGCAGGCTGCTCAGCAACTGCTGCCGACCGAGGGCACGGTCTTAATCACTGTCTCGGAGAAGGATCACCCGGCTGTGGTGGAGGTGGCGAAAGGATTCGCCAAACTGGGCTTTAAGCTCAAAGCGACCGAGGGTACCCATCACTTCTTAGCCGATAAGGGTATCGAGTCCGACTTGATACTCAAGGTTTCTGAGGGCCGACCCAATGTTGTCGATGCTATCATGAACAGGGAGATTCAACTGGTGGTCAATACCCCCACCGGCAAGCGGGGTAAGTACGATGATTCCTACATCCGTAAGGCGGCCATAAAGTACAAGGTGGCCTATATCACAACCCTGGCGGCTGCTCTTGCCGCTGCTAAGGGAATTGCTGCCCACCAGAAGGGTAAATCGGGGGTCCGTTCCATACAGAGCTATCACAAGGACATCGGTTAGCTACAGCCGGACAATGGTTACGCCATCGCCGCCCTCTTTCTGGCCGCCGCAGCGAAAGTTTGCCACCAGGGGGTGAGCGGCAAGAGATTCCCTGACGATGCTGCGTACGGTGCCGCTGCCGATTCCGTGCACAATGCGGACCTCGGTTAGATTAGCCATAGCGGCATCGTTCAGAAAGCTGTCGAGTGCCACCTCCACCTCATCGGCACGCCTGCCGCGGAGGTCGAGTTCCAGCGAGGCCTTGCCGGCCCCGGCTTCGATTCTTACCGGAGCAGACGCTGTAATCCCTTTGCCTGCCGGAGAAGTCGTCCTGGCTACCCTGTCAATGCTGAGGCTGAGCTTGGCCTGTCCGGCCTGGACTTCGACCTGTCCGGTCTCCTCGGAAAACGACAACACCTTAGCCGCAATATTCACTTCCTTCAGCCAGACGGTATCACCGAGGGCTATGCGGCTATCATCCGCTGTCTCCGGCCCGGCCGCAGTACTTGCCTTCGGCTGCCAGTCATCGGCCTTAAGCTGCTTCTGCACGCTGGCCAGCGCCTGTCGGCCCCGCTCAATCATCTCTCTCTTCTTTTCCCGGCGTAGTTCTGCTATTGCCTGTTGGATTTCCCGGTGCAGTTCGGCAGTCTGCTTGACAATCCCGTCCCGGGCTTCCTGAATAATCCTTTGCTCTTCCGCCCGCAGTCGTTTAAGCTCACCGGTAAGTTCAGCGTTCTGTTCCTCAAGCTTGCTCCGCTGCTTTTCCAGTTCATCACGGAGAGAAGAAAACCTCTGTCTCTCGTTCATCAGGTCGGCAAGCAGTGCCTCCAGCTCCTGGGAGCCCTTTGCCGTCATCTCTCTCGCCCTGGCGATAATCCCGGCGGGCAGCCCCAGTCGCGCGGCGGTAGCCAGGGCGTTGCTGCCGCCCGGAGTGCCCACCAACAGGTGGTAGGTCGGGTCAAAAGTAACCGGGTCGAAGTCGAGAGAGGCGTTCTTAAAGCCTTCTGTCGTGTGGGCGAATGCCTTAAGGTCGCTGTAGTGAGTGGTGGCTACGGTAATCGTGCCCAGAGAGAGGAAATGGAGCAGGATGGAACGGGCCAGGGCGGAGCCCTCGGCCGGGTCGGTGCTTATGCCCAGTTCATCGAGGAGAACCAGGCTGTTTTCGGTGGCACTGTTAATGATGCGGATAATATTGCCGATGTGCCAGCTGAAAGTGGAAAGCGTCTGCTCGATGCTCTGCTCATCACCGATGTCGGCAAAGATGCCGTCGAAGATGGGGAGGCGGCTTTCTTCTGAAGCAGGGATTGGTATGCCGGCCTGCATCATCAAGCTGAGCAGGCCGATGGTCTTCAGGGCGACCGTCTTGCCTCCGGTATTCGGTCCGGTGATAACCAGTATGGAGAAGTCCCGCCCCATCTCCAGTGTCATCGGCACCGCCCCTTTGCCGAGCAGAGGGTGCCTGGCGGCGACCAGTTTCAGCCTTGCGTCCTCCGCCGGCTTCTCAGCGGGGGGGATGACTACCGGCTCGCTGGCCCTGAATTTTCCGGCGTACCTTGCCTTGGCCAGTGCCAGATCCAGTTCGGCGGCCAGGGCGATATTCCTTGAGATTTCCGCTTCATGCTCCGCCACTTTGGCGCTCAAGGCGGCCAGTATCTTATCTATCTCGCGTCTTTCCTGTATAGCGAGCTCACGAAGCTCGTTACCCATCGTCAGGGTGGACCAGGGTTCGATAAAGAGAGTCGCCCCGCTATTGGAGATATCGTGCACAATCCCCTTAATCTCCTTACGGGCCTCGATTTTGATAGGGATGACATACCTGCCCTCCCGCTCGGTAACAATCGGCTCCTGGATCATCCTCTGGCCTCTGGGTGAGTTGATTATTGATTGCAGGCGGTCCAGTAAATGATCCCGCAGCTCCTTTAAGCGGTGCCTGATTGTGGCCAGGGCAGGTGAAGCCGAGTCCAGCAGCTCGGCGGTGGGGGAGACGCAGCGGTTGATGGACTCCTCGATGCCGGGCAGGGCGGTGATATCCCCGGCAATATCCCAGAGCAGAGGCAGTTCTTCGGACAGCCCGGTCAGGCTGCTACGCAGCTTACGGGTTGCCTCCAGCGTACAGCGGATTTCCAGGAGTTCCGCTGGCTCAAGGACTCTGCCCAGAACCGCCATCCTTGCCCTCTCCCGGATGTCGGTGACCCCGCCGATAGAAAACCCCGGCTCTAGGGAAAGGAGTCGGTGTGCCTCCGTCGCTTGCTTTAGCGAAAGAGAAATCGTTGCGTAGTCCGTAACCGGCATCAGCCCGTTTGCCAGCTCACGGCTCGCCGAGAAGCTGGTAAAACCGCTGATGATTTCCCTGATACGGTGAAACTCAAGTATCCTGAGGCTCTTGTCGTCCAAGCTGACTGCTCCCGTGTTCTATTGCCAGCCCTATTGTATCACCTCGAGCAGGCTGACCTGAACTGTGGTGCTCCGGTTGGTAATCCCCCACCCTGGTGAGTTATGGGAGAGTATTTATAATGGGTCTGTCATAGCAGTATCGAAGTGTGTCCGGATTATACCTGCTGTCAGGATGTTAAACGAGTGAAAAAAAATAAGGACAGGGTGCCTGAGCCAATATCCTCCGCGGAAGGCGGTCGATAACCCTCCGCGAAGTAAACTAACCCAGCGGCGCCTGCCCTGGTAATATTTTATGTCGTCATTTTATTGAAAATCAAGAGAAATTATGATTTATGTCTGTAAATACACCTCATATCCTGTTGACAAAAAGTGGTATAATTATGCTGATTTACTAGAAGAAGGCGAAGGAGGTTTTCGATGGCTGCAAAATTTGAACTGTACAAAGATGCCAAGGGTGAATTTCGCTGGAGACTGGTAGCATCTAATGGGCAAACGATAGCCAATGGAGGCGAGGGCTACAAAACAAAAGCGAGCGCAGTGAACGGCATAGAGTCTGTTAAAAAGAATGCCCCGGTGGCTCCGATCGAAGAGAAGTAGAACAAACCGGCGGGCTTGGTGAGTCTTTCCTTGGTGGCTAGATGCCGGTGTTTAGCATCGGTAGAATGTTAGCTGCGTCTATTTTAAGCTTGGAAATCGTGGGGTCATTTCAGATAGTGTTAAGATGCCCGGTCAAGGCTGAGACGATAGGAACTTAGCCTTATCTTTATGGCAAAGTAGCTGAATTACACTGCGTCCGTCCGCTGCTGCTGGAGGCAAACCACCCCCGGGGTTAACCCACTGCCCAATCATGTAGAAGTTGCCCAGCCCGGGAAGAGTTTTTGACATGCTTCTGCCGAATGTGTCTATGGTTAGGAGCCAACCTTCAAAACTGCCGTTCCAATTTCCGGTGTAATGTTCAAATGTCACCGGGGTTGCTACGTCGCTCATCTCAATCTGATCAGAAATACCGGGGAAACGCTGCTCAAGGGCAGTTATCACTTGCTCGGCGACCCTCTCCTTTTCCGCACGATATTCATCCGGACTTTGTGCTAATAGCCTCCAGCGTTCGTAGTTTGACATTAGCATCACACGCACGACCGTTTTGCCGTGGGGTGCCAGAAAGGGATCAAAATTGTATACCTGGGCGGTCAGCCGTATCAGAATTTTGCTGTCTATCAAGATTGGCTTGCGAAGCGGAAAACTAATCCCTACCACTGAAGCAGGAAAATCTTCGAAAGTACGTGTTATGCCCAGCGCCACATAGAGCAACGGCGGAAAAAGCGGCAGCTTGTCGTATCGATTTCGGATTTCCTCATCTATATACCGTGTACCAAGCATATCAAATATAGTACTGTGGCCATCCGCCGCCGAAATTACCACATCGCCTCGAAATTCCTTGCCGTTAGCAAGCCTGATCCCGACTGCTGAATCGTTCTCAACCAATATCTTCTCAACCCGCGAATCATAATGTATCTCACCCCCAAGGCCAAGATATCGCTGCTCAATTGCCCTGGCAAATTCCAGCGAGCCCCTAATCGGGTAGCCTGCCGACCTATTGTGTAACCATGCCAGTGTCATAATCATGCCGGCCATGGGGAAATTGTTGATGTCACCAAAGACAGTGGCGAAAGCTTCCGACAGAAACGGGTTGCGGAATCGCGTGGCGAAGTCGCGCACTGAGATTTTGCTCCACTTAGCCATTACCTTCAGGAAAGGGAGCCGGCTAACCATATTGAGTCCGTTGTTAAATGAATGAACTCCGAACTCCGCACCCGCTGGCAGCTCGTATCGAGCGCAGGTACGTATTGCATTGACGAAACTTTCGATGGTTTCTTTGTCTTCCGGGGCAATTTCTTTCATGTGCTGCTCCAGGCGGTCAGCATCGGTATAGACCACGAATGCTCTACTCCCGTCTCCTTCTACACGCATGAATTCATCGTGATCAAAGAAAGAGCGGCCTTGTATTGCCCCTAGCTCTAGCCAGATTTGGTGTAAAGGACTGTTCGGTGCAGACCCGACCAGCCAATGGATACAACCGTCAATAGTATAACCTTTCCGCTTCCATGCTGTGCAGAGTCCGCCAGAGTTAAGCCCTTGCTCCAATATCTGCGTTCGATAGCCATTCATTTGCCCGTAACACCCGGCAGACAGGCCGGCAATCCCAGCGCCAACTATCAAAATAGATCCAGTCATATTCTCCTCCTAACAGCGTTGCTGTCAGAGCACTTGCAATGATATTATACCTCACACAGCCACTTTATGACGATAACAGGTGACGGCAAACCGGCAGGAACTAAAAAAGCAATTCCCCGGCTATCGACAGGTGAAGATTGATAGTCACCAGATGATGTTGTCATTGTGCGGCATAACAAGTTGGCGTATAATTAGCAGCGGCGATGATTCCAGAAACACACGAAAGTAATTATCGACCGGAATCCATGGGGAGTTGAGGTCAAGTTCACATGACCGGGAACCGGGGACCTGTGAGGCGTACGATAACGGCAGGACGGCGGCGGCGCCCAAGTCCCGCACCATCAGGTGGGCGTGACAGAGCACAAGCACCGCGCCGCGAGGTGGGTTCTTACGGCGGTAGCAGCGGGGGTGGTGATATGGGGGGTGGCACCTACTCCGGTGGGGGCAGGGGACTACCTTTCTTCGGCGGCAAGAGCAAACTTTCAATCATCATGACGGTCGTCGCGCTTGCTATTGTCTTCGGTATCCAGTACTGTGGTGGTCTTGATCTTAGCGATAGTGGGATGACCACTCTACCTACGGATTCCGGCAGCAGCCAGATTACTAACCTGCCCGCTGCCGGTGGCTTTGTCAGCAACTACTCTGATGCCTCGGTCCTTCACGGGAGTACCGAGCCTGATCAGAATTGGCTGGTGATGCTCTACCAGGACGCTGACGATAAGATACTGGAGAAGGACATTTGTCTGGACACAAACGAGGCCGAAAAGGCCGGTCCCTCCAGCCGGGTCAGGATCGTATCCCAGTTGGATCGCTACAGTGGAGGCTACACCGGCGATGGGGACTGGACCGGAACAAAGCGCTTCCTGATCAGCCGGGATGATAATCTCAGTCAGTTAGGCTCACAGCAAGTCGCTGAACCAGGTGAAGTAAACATGTCTGACGGTAAGGCGCTGGTCGACTTTGCCACTTGGGCCATACAGACTTACCCGTCTGATAAGTATGTCTTGATTCTCTCCGATCATGGTATGGGCTGGCCGGGGGGGTGGAGTGACGCAAATCCTAAAGGCACCGGGGATCCAGGCATCCCGTTAGCTTCTTTATTAGGTGATGAGCTTTATCTTCATGAGATCGATGACGCACTGGGCCAGATCCGCGCCAATACCGGCCTCGACAAGTTTGAGCTCATCGGTATGGATGCCTGCTTGATGGGCCAACTAGAGGTCTTCACTACCCTGGAACCTCATGCCCGCTATGCAGTGGCCTCCGAGGAAGTCGAACCGGCTCTCGGGTGGGCCTATACCAGCTTCCTGCAGGCGCTTAACCAGAACCCTGATATGAACGGAGCCGAGCTTTGCCAATTAGTGGTGAAGAGCTATATCGAAGATGACCAGAGCATCCTCGACAGCAGCGCCCGGGGAGACTTTCTTAGCCAGGGCTCACCATTCGGAGGACTGTTTGGCCCTTCCGGAGGCACTAATCCGGCACAGATGGCTCGTGAGATCGGCCGCAGCAGCACGCTTGGCGCGGTAGATCTGAGTCAGATCGGTCTACTTAACGACAGCCTGAACGGGCTGGTATTCACTCTACAGGAAGCTGACCAGCGGGAAATAGCCAGCAGCCGCACCTACGCCCAGAGCTTCACCAGCATCTTTGGCAGTGACGTTCCCCCTTCATTCATCGACCTGGGCAACTTCTTGGAAATCGTCAAACAGAAGGCCGGCAACACCGGGATTAATCAGGCAATCGATGCAGTGCTAGCTGCTATCGATAAGACCGTCATCGCTGAGAAGCATGGGGTCCAAAAACCGGGCGCCACCGGAATCGCTATTTATTTCCCCAACTCCGAGCTATATCGGAACGCGGCTGCCGGGGCCGAGTCGTACACGGCTATCGCCAACCGATTTGCGAAGCAGTCGCTCTGGGACGATTTTCTAGCCTATCATTACACCGGCGACCAGTTCTCTCAAACCGATAGCCAGGCGGTAGTCCCGCCCACAGGGTCAATACGAGCTCCTGCCGCGGGTGGTATCACCATCTCGCCGATAGCCGCCTCCAGCTCGGAAGCCGCCCCAGGCCAACCGGTAACACTATCTGCCGATATCAGCGGAGAGAACATCGGGTACATCTACCTTTTTGTCGGTTTCTATGACCGGCAGGCCAACTCTATCTTTGTAGCCGATCAGGACTACCTGGAAAGTCCGGAAACGAGACAAGTGAACGGGGTCTATTATCCCGATTGGGGTGAGGGCGATTTTACCCTGCAGTTTACATGGGAGCCGGTCGTTTTTGCCATCAGCAACGGAACATCCTCTGTTCCAGCCTTGTTCAAACCGGAAAGTTACGGGCGAAGCTTTGAAGAGACGGTATATGTGGTTGACGGGATTTATACCTATGGTGACGGAGGTGAGCAGCGCGCGGCCTGCTTGTACTTTGTCAACGGCGTGCTGCGCCAGGTGTTCGGTTTCACCGGCGAAAGCGAGGCCGGTGCTCCACGTGAGATAACTCCAGGTGCCGGGGATACCTTCACTGTGCTGGAGACCTGGCTTGACCTGGATCAGAGTGGCGAAGTGATCGATACTGCCTCGCAGCAGGGAAGCACGTTAACCTTTGGCAGCGAGATGTTCACCTGGGAGACATTTGACGCGGCTTTAGGCGAATACGCGGTCGGCTTTGTCGTTGAGGACCTGGATGGTAATCAGCAACAAGCCATAACACGAATCAGCGTCAAATAAAACACCTGTCAGTGCCTGGTAAACTTGAAAAACCGACATCGTGGCTAGAGCAAATACCCCTCATATACTATTGACAAGAGATGATATAATCATAGTGATTATTATGTGCCGGAGGTGGTGCCATAGAAGGAGCCCGGAGGGATAATATATCAGTCCCGAGGGAAGGCCCCTATTAAGGTGGCATTTCGGATTGCATCAGAACACAAACTTATCTCTATGTAAGATAGTATGTGAGTTAGCATGTCCTTTTATATGAGATAAGGTAAATAATAGAAATAAGGAGATAATCTAGGTCGATGAAAACTAAACTAATATCTAAGATACTTGGTGTAGGGCTGGCTCTCGGCCTTACTCTTTCGCTTGGTGCCGCCTTCATAGCTGCTCCGGCTGCCCAGGCCGATGAGATGGAATGGGGCCTGGTCAACACGCCGAGCTGGGATGACCTGGTCATCCTGCCCGCCTCCGACATCCTTGACTACGCCGTCGGCGGCGAAGATGGCGACATCATCTACGCCGTCCTCGAACTGAAGAGCGGCTGTACCGAGGTCGGCTGGGAATACGATGATGATATGTGGGGTATCTTTGCTCTGGTCAAGTCAACTGACGGCGGCGTCACCTGGAGCGACATCACCGATAACGTTATGGATGCCAGTTCGCTGCCTACCCTTGACCCGGGAACCGAGTCTCAGGTTAGCCTGAGCCTGGTGGCGGCGGCTCCCGATGACGGGGACTGGGTGGCCGTGGCCGGCTACCTTCATCCGGATCCTATTCCATTGGGATATGGTGGCGGGCCAAAACCCATGCCATTCGTGGTCGCCTCCGAGGACGGCGGGGATAACTTCACCTACGCCCACCCCGTAACCGATACCTCGAAGGGCACCTGGATGTGGTCCATGGCTGACATGGCCGTCTCGCCGGCGGTGGGCAGCATCCACAACATCGCCCTGGCCGGTTATGCTAACGACGTTATGGATGCTGGCCCCGGTGCGGTCTTCCGCCTCGAGGCAGGCACCTGGCTGACCGGAGGCTGGGGGGATACCCGGTTCTACCCGGGTTGGAATGATGCCACCGAGGATGATATACTGTCTTACAATTGGCCGATACGTAGCATGGGCGTGGTTGCGGTCGACTTCTCACCCAACTTCGACATGGACGACACCATCGTCTGCATGGGTGTTGCCGGACCTCAAGTTGATCCTCAATATATGCCCTACCTGCAGGAAGGCACCCTGAACGGCGACGGCGCCTGGAATGCCGAGGTCGGCTTTGGCGATGCCGTACAGATAACCGATGAGGGTACTATCCTCTGGACCTACCCCGTGATCAGGAGCATGGGCTTTGCTCTGCCCGCCGACTTCGACGGCGCCGAGCCGGCCGACAACAACATCTACCTCTACGTTGATGCCACCGACGACTACATGGCAACACCCCCCGTCGTTAAGGGCTATGTCATGATATCCGAGGACGGCGCCCTAACTGGCCGCTGCGGACCATCCGGCGATCCTATCCTGGCCAGTATTGATGTCTACGGTGATGCCGATACTTGCAAGGCCATGGTCGGCGTCTATGCGGAGCAGGATGGGACTATGGCAGCTGACCCCTTACCCTGTGCCGGAGTGGCGGTCTACCACACCGTTGAACTCGATGACTGCTGCCCGGAGTGGGAGCCTGCCTGCAAGGATCCCTCTGGTCCCTTTATGGCGGTAGTCTCCTACACCGGAGACGGTGAGAAGGCCTTTGCCACCACCAGCGGCGCTTGGAGCGACATGGGAAACAAATATCATTACACGGATTATTTTTCGATGAATCCTTTTTTCCTGGATATTAGGGGCAACCCGCTCGATGAATCGGCCTTTTCGGTAAGCCTCGATGACGGCGTTTCATTCAACCAGATAGGCCTCATCGACACCGATATCGACTTCCTCTCCGACGTTGCCGTCTGCCCGGACTGCAGCGTGATCTACCTGGCTACTATCAACGCAGGGATTCCCAGCCTTGCATATGATTTCAATCACGGAGCATACCCCTGTGGAGATGATTGTGATGAAGTAGACAGCGGAGAAGGCTGGTTTGCCTGCGACTCCATCTGGCGCAGCTATGACAACGGCGATACATGGGAGAGAGTCTATCATGGCGACTGGACGGATGATCCTTACATTGGCAATATACTGCTCCGGCTACCCTGTGATGAGGACACGGAATGCTGCACCATCTACATGGGCATCCAGGGTACCCAGGATCTCTTCTACAGCCGCGACTGCGGCCAGTGTTGGAACAAAGCGGTCAACCAGAAGCTGGTTATCCAGGACTTTGCTGTCGAGAGCGAGAACATCGTCTACATACTCGACGAGGATGGCTATGTATCGACATCCACCCAATACGGTAGGCGTCCCTCCGATGGAGTTGATTCCGGCGTTGGCATTGGTCATACCATAACCTCCTGCTGCGCCGAGGGCTGGGTTGTCGTCGGTGGCCACGGTGACGAGCCGGTGGCCTGGTCCGAGGACGGAGGTGAAAGTTGGAATACCACCGATGACCTGGACGGGCAGTCATACCAGAGAGTGCACGTTGCCTGTGACCCTGTCTGTGAGAACATCATCTACGCTACGTTGTGCAGTGCTCCGGATACGGGGGCCATATATCGGACTGACATTACGGACGGTAGCTGGGATAATCTCAACGCCGCAAAGTTTCCTTACTACGGCGTCGTAGTGGCTCGCGAGGGCACCCTCTACGCGGTCAGTTATGCAATAGGCGTTGATTCCAGTAAAAGCCTGTGTGAGGAAGGAAGGTTCATAACTTCTGGAGATCAAGAGTACAGCGGTGTTGCCCGCAACCTGACTCCCTGCGAGACCGACTGCTGCGGTACCGAGGACTGGGACTACCTGATTGCCGGACTCGCGCCACATGAATATTCTGATTGTAGCAGCGGAGAAGGGTTCGATAATGAGCCTTCAGCGCTACGTATTTGCGGCTGCCTCTCCGCAGACACCAACTCCGTACTCTGGGCCATCGACACCCAGTGCTATGACGTAACTGACGGCTCTGGAGACAACGACTGTTGTGGTGGTCTCTGGAGCTACGAGGACTGCGCTGCCAAGCACGGCCCGACCCTGACCTCTCCTGAGGACGGGGCCATCGTTGCCTGTGATGTCTGCGACACCTGCGAAGGCGCTCCGATGACTCTCAAGTGGGAGAGAATGTGCCTGGCCTGCAGCTACGACATCGAGATTATGGACGAGGACGGCAACGTCATTATCGATATAGTCGATGAGGAGATCACCGGCGACCCGCCCACCTACTACCTGGAGGGCGGCATCAGCTATATTGCCCAACCCGTTAACGGCTACCTCTATGGCAGCCTCGAGTGCGGCCGCACCTACACCTGGCACGTCAGAGAAGCCAACACCGAGACCGACGAGTGCGTCCACAGCCCCTGGTCGGAGACCTGGAGCTTCACCATTGAGGCCTCCTCGGCTAACGCAGTCAAGCTGATCGCTCCCGAACAGGGTGATATCATCGCCCAGCGCACCGGAGTCGGCTTCTCCTGGAGCAGTGTCTACGACGCCACCACCTACAGCTTCGTCCTCTCCGCCAGCCCCGACCTCTCCGGTGCCCTGGCTACTGCTGACGTCACCGGTACCGCCTACGCCTACTCGGGCACCCTGGACTACGAGACCACCTACTACTGGCAGGTAACCGCCTGGAAGGACGGCGCCATGCTCTCCCAGAGCGATGTCGGCACCTTCGCCGTCGCTGCTGAAGAGTACATACCGCCCGAACCGGAACCGGCCGAGCCCGTAGTGATCGATATCCCGGCCACCCAGCAGATCACGCCGATGTGGATCTACGCCATGATCGGTATCGGAGCGGCACTGGTGGTAGTGGTCATCGTCCTGATTGTCCGGAGCAGGAGACCCTCCTAACTCCTAGCTTTTCCTGACTTCGACTCTTAGAGACTAAAAGAGCCCCCCGAAATTCGGGGGGCTCTTTCTTTACGATAGTGAATCAGGAAGTTTTGTCTTATCCCGCATTAAACCATTTTATTGGTGATTCTACAGGCAGCGAAGGGTTATCTGGTCTCATCTTTCCCCGGGAACTGGCGTTTGAGTTTATCCTGGATGGCCTTCATCTCTTGCTGCTTCTCAAGTTCTTCTTCACTCATTGGTTCGCATAATGTAAGCTCATTGTTCTTGAGTTCAATGGTGAAGAGGGCACGGCATTTCCAGCAACGATAAGGTCCCTGGTAGCTTGGATCAACCAGGGACATGGTGCCCTCAGTCTGACACGAAGGACATTGGATTTTGACTAGCATATACTATATTACCCCATTTCCCGGGGTATTGTTAAATTCTTACTATGCTGCAGCGAGTTATTCTTGCTTAACTTCTGTAAAGGTTACTAGCCACACGGGAATGAGAATATACTCGCTTCAAGGTGACGCTTTTCATCGCACTGTGAGCTGCCCATAATCCCGGACAAGCGGGATAAGTGCTGAAGAATGGCTCATGCTGCCTGCCTTCGCTCAATAAGTCTTTCCAGGCGCCCGGCAATAATTGTAAGCAGCAGCCATTCTTCGTTTAGAAACGGGCCTATATGCACTTCCGGCCTTTTCTCCAGGTAACAGATTTCTATAGTACCCCGTTTTACATTGTCTACTTCTATATCTGCTGATAGCTTCCACTCCGTATCTACATAGCCCAAAGAGCGGAATTGTTTGTCATCAACGACTATTCTGGCGCGGGTAATCGCCGGATACTGCCACCCGGCAGGAAGTATTTCGACAACCCGTTGATAGACCTTGGGTAAAGAGGTCTTTGGATTATCAACAACCTGGGCAACAGAGTAAATACAGGCAAGTTCCTTGGAACGTTCGTTTAGATGTCCTACCAGTTGAGAGTATGCCGTCTCCACTGCCTCTAGTGCAGTAACCCGATTACGCAGAACAGTTAATTCGCTTATTAGTTGCTCTCTAGTTTTGTCTCTATCTTTTATCGTAAGTTCTCCCCCATGAAATAACCTGAGGATTCCTCCCTGCCCCCAGCAGTGATACCAGTTATTAAGTTCCAGCCGGAGTTATTGGAGATGCCCCCTTTTATGAGGCTATAACTGGTATCGTCTTCGGTGGTCAGGTAATACTAAAAGCCAGTATGTGTGTTGAATGCATGTAACCATAACTTATCTATTATATTACAGGAGATTGTGCGGGGAAAATTCCCGGGTTGGGAATAAGAGTGAATAGAGGGAGGGTATACCCTCCCTCTATTAAAAGGGCTAACTTAAAAGGTAATTATTGCTGTTTCTCGAATTCAAGAATCCAGCCGCTGCCAGTAATCGTCATCTTGTTTCCGTTTACTTCGTAGCCTTCGGCCTCCTCAAGTGCCTTCAGGTAGTATTCTTCCTGCTCCATAATCTCATCTCCGCAAAACATCTCCGTGCGGATGATTGAATCGGTGACAGTCAGATTCGAGCCGTCAATCTCATAAGGAGCGCCATACTGGTTGCAGCCGGCGATACCACTCAACTGTTTCTCGGTGCCATCGAAGATGATGGTTACTTCAACATCTTCAAGGGCCTCAACGGTACCCGTTTCGTCAGTATATGCAGTCATGACCCACGTGATGTCTTCGAGTTCGTTGATCATGCCTTGTTTCAGCATGTCCCACTTTTCATCCATTATCGCTGAGATTACTTGCCCTTTCTCCACAGTGATTATGGCTTGGTGTGGGGTGATTACCTGGGCAAGCATCTGTCCGGTACGGTCACCGTATCCGGTATGCTGACTATCAAAATCATAGACAAACTGCCAGGCATTTTCAATGTCAGGGTACAGAGTTTCCACTAATTCCAGGGTATTCTCAATCCCGTCGAAGACGAAAGTGGGGCTGTTCTTCACAAAATTGATGGCTGTCTGCTCGGCTTGTTCTTCAGTCACTGCCTGCTCGAGCATTTTCTGATTAATCATGTCCCACTTCTCATCAATAACAGCCGATATAATCTCGCCATTAAAGATCATTATTACCGCTTCATGGGGGGTGATTACTTGAAGTAGCATCTGTCCGGTGCGGTCACCGTATCCGGCATGCCGACTCTGGAATTCGTAGTTATAGATCCGGGTAATGGTATCTTCCAGTTCCTCACTGTCAACTAGTTTCAGGGTATTCTCAATCCCGTCGAAGATGAAGTTGGGGCTGTTTTTAACAAAATTGATGGCTATTTTCTGCTGAAGAAAGACTATATGTTCCTTGGCAGTAGACAGTTCGCCCTCCAGGCTGGCTATTTGAGACAAGGCTTGGTCACGCTCTTCAACCACGCGGTTGTAGTCGGCTTCTGATACTCCTCTGGTACAGCCGGTAGCAACTAAGGTGACAATAGTTCCCAGTATTATGGTAATTATAGCGTGTTTTTTCTTCATCTTTTCCTATCTCCTTATCAATTTAATTTCTCTTACCAAGTACAACGATGGAAGATGTACCAGGTTAGTGATGAAACCGGACAAAGTGGTACTACGAAGGGATGAAATATTCGGTAACTTCGGAATCAACGACTCATCATTTTGGAGCTCAATATTCTGTCACATTTTCGCCGCTTCTACGAGCGATCAGGCAGGTGAGAACAGTGAACATCCCACCTGTCTGATTTTCTTGCGCCCGTAGAGTTTTGTTCAGCTTTATTTGACGTTGATGGTCAGATTGAAGGTCCATTCGGCCTTCTCGCCACCTTCCCAGGGCCGGCTGTAATCTATGGAGATATTAGTGCTGCCCTTCTTCAAGGCTTTGAAGGTCCAAACATCCTGACCAGCGGCACCCATAAGCGACTCGCCATTCTCAGCGTTGCCTGGCTCGACGAACTCGTGGTCGGTTTCTGCCACTACATCCGGATCCTCAACCTGTACCTGTCCCCACTGAAAACCGGTAGTGGGATTGGAGCAGAGTACTATGGTTACAGAGCTGCCCGCTGTAAGTTGAACTTCCCTGCTAATGTTATGGTTAGCCGAGAATTCGTCACAGGAGACTGAGATTGGGTCCAGGGGCAGGTCCTCTGCAGATG
Organism: Dehalococcoidales bacterium; assembly: GCA_028716225.1. Classification (NCBI taxonomy): domain Bacteria; kingdom Bacillati; phylum Chloroflexota; class Dehalococcoidia; order Dehalococcoidales; species Dehalococcoidales bacterium. Next base: position 16,002 of record JAQUQE010000025.1, read on the forward strand.
ATTGTGGGTCGTTGGCACAACCTGTCGATACCACGGCTACCAGAGCTATGGCGCATATCGGTGCGATTTTGGCTAATTTTGACTTGATCATTTTTCTCCCTCATTTTTTGCTTCGGTACTTGATCGGCCGATCTTCCCATCTGCTTTTCTGTTAATGTATACGAAGCAACCCGAAAAGTATTACATCGGAGGTAAAAACTGTTGAAAATGTTCGTGAAGGCGGCCTGTAACCATTAATGTAGAAGCGTTATTGTTTTGGATTGTTTAAGGGGATTGAATGTTGATTTCAGCCAGATTTCCCAAAGGAGCCAGGACTGCTTCCGGCTGAGTCGGTGACGTAAAGCTGATATCGTCTATGGTTATCGTGTAGGTACCGGGTGGTATTTGATGACCGCGATTGTCCATCTGGTCCCATACCAGTGTATAGCCCAACGTTTCAAACGGAGTCAGTTCCTGCTTGCCAGTCCCGGCGGGATACCTTCTCACTGTCCGGTCATTTTCTGCGTTACGTATATCAATTTGGGGCGGGTAGGCTACGATGGTTACCGTATCCGAACCGGTATTGCTGAAGGAAAACTCGATGGTGATTTCCTCACCGGATTCATAGATTGCCTTCCCCGTCGTGGCGATAGCCTGGAAAACCGGCTCAGTTAACGGTCCAGGCGCTGGTACAGTCAATATGGGGATTTCGGGCTCTGGATTTGGTGTCACCAAAATCGGGCCGGTTTGATCCGTGAAAGTGCCCCTTGCCCACAAGGTGCCGAAGGTTATCGCAACGGCGATGGCTGCGACAATAGCTGCCCTACGGGCCGGGCTTTGCATCATAAAACCGCTTAACCAGGACCAGCGCTGTTCTCGTCGATCGGCATCTCGCTGAGCCCGGGCTTCTTGTTCGGCTAGTTTCAGCGCAAGCCGTCTCTTGAGCGAATCGTGAAATTCGGCCGACGGTTCAGCACGACACTCTGTGTATCGTTTTGCCAATTCCAGGATCGTGCGCTCGTCTTCGCTCCTGCCCTCGGTGTTAACTTGCTTACCGGCAAGTAAACTATCCAGGTCGTTGATAATATCTCTTTCCCGGTTCTTATCACGAGACATATTCTAACCTCTGAAAGGTATCCCTCATTTTTCTTATAGCCCGGTAGAGCTTCACACCTACATTTGACTCAGAAAAGCCTAGCATCCTAGCAATCTCGCGGTTGGTCAATTCAGCCTCAAACCGTAAATGTATGATTTCCTGCTCCTCCGGCGAGAGCTGAGCGACACAGTGATTGAGCTTCTCTGCCAGCTCTTTCCTCTCCAGTTCCTCGGGCGGAGAGGGGATATTAGCGGGTCTTTCTTCTGCCTCCTCCAGGGAAACAGCCTGTTTTTTCTTACCGGATTCCACCCGGTAATAATCCGTCAGTGTATTACGGGCAATGGTAAATATCCAGGTAGAAAAAGCAGCCTTATCGCGATTGTACTTGGCGAAGTTGTTCACTGCCTTTTCAAAAACTGACGAGGTAAGATCTTCGGCAGTTGCCACGTCGTTAACCCTGCACTTTAGATAACGGAATACCCTCGGCAGATACTCTTCGTAGAGATCGGCAAAGGCCTGACTTAAACTAGGCTCTTCCTCTCTTACTTTCACCCTGGTTTCTCTATCCATATACCGCCCAGGGTTCTACTATTTTATACGATTCAGCAGGGAGAGTATTACATGGCCCATACGGCAGGCTGCGAATAAGAATCGTATCGTTCCTGAGCTGACTAATCTTATATCATTTTTCCGTGAGTTTCTAGAGCTATTATACGAAGTAAGTTTTACCCGTAGTATTTAACAAATCATCGTTCTGTACAGTAGCAATATTGAAGGTTGCTGAAAAATCGGCTGCCATGTCGAGCATTTTCAACGCTTATTAAGAATTCTATGTATCCAGCATAAGGTGATTCGAACTAGTATCAACTCACACCAACCGATGATTTGTTCAGTCAGGAGACTTTGGCTGATTTCTGCCGGATATATGCTAGATCGGTTGATGTTAAGCTATAGCTAGTGGCATAATCAGGATAAAGCCAGTAAGATTAGTCTGACTATTAGTCTTATCAAAGAAGTGTAATAATCAAGGGGGACCATATTACGGATGCAAGACGAACCTGATATCAAGAGGAGATTTCGCGTCCTGATCATATACTGGTCAGGTACCGGTAATACCGAAAAGGTAGCTAGAACAATCCATAATACTTTAGAGCGTCAAAACATCGCATCAACCATAATGAAGGTTGAAGAAGCAGAAGACGTGGAACTTTATGAATACGATCTTGTGTTTCTAGGTGCACCTTCGTACATGTGGCTGCCTCCTGATGCGATACAACGTTTCATAAAGAACAAAATGAAGCTTCATGACAGCCGGGGTGACATTAAATTATGCGCACCTAAGCTCCCCGGTAAGCGGGCAGTGGTGTTCTGTACCTACTCGGGGCCTCACACGGGATTAAGGGAGGCTACTCCAGTCTGTAAATATATGGGGCAATTCTTTGAACATCTGGGTTTCGATGTCATCGCCGAGTGGTATACCATAGGAGAATATCACGGTCGTGAAGACCGCAGCACTAAAGGATGCCTGGGAGATATACGAGGGCGTCCCAAAAAAGAAGACCTGAATAAAGTAGAAAACGATGTCCGTCGCTTGCTTATTTCTATTAATGCAGGCAAATAGTGGCAATTGAAGGGCATCCGGGCAGAATCAAAGTCCCGATTGAACGAGATGGCT
>JAQUQE010000026.1 GCA_028716225.1 Dehalococcoidales bacterium
CTGTCAGCTCTATTCTATAAGACTGAACAACCATAAGCAAGTTCAGAAAAAGATGTTTCAATGCGTTTGTGATGATTTGCGTCATATGGCGTTGTCTAACTACAACTTTATCTCTGTTTTACTCGTGAAACCAAGGTATCTCGGTTAGTTAAGCGAGGGGGTATCATTTCCCAGATACTGAGATTAGCAACATAATGTGCTTTTCTAAAAGGAAAGTGCTAAATGGCTCTAATTTAGGCTGGGGAGTCGGTTTGTAACCTGAAGACTGGGGTGCATATTACATTATTTGGCTTTAGAGGATACACTTTGATCAGGAAATCAAGAAAGCCAGATTAGGTAACAACATAAGCTAAAGTTCAATACTCATCTGTCCTTATCAGCCAGCCCATAGCTCTGACCGCCTGGAAATAAGGTTTGCGATATTTTATAGATTCAGTATAATGGAACCATGTTAATGATTATAGTATAGGTCGTCACGGTATATTTCATCTGCCTGATTGGATAGCAGAATATGGTTCGAGTAAGAGTAGACCACCCGGCTACCAATAACTTATTCTCTGTAAACCCTTCTCTAGCCAGACAGTGGCATCCCACCAAGAATGGACAACTCACTCCCAGAGATGTTACCCCGCACTCCAGCAGGAGGGTCTGGTGGATTTGCGCCAAGGGGCATGAATGGCAGGCGACGATCGCTCGCCGAAGCGATAGAACCGGTTGCCCGTACTGTGCGGGACACGCCGTATGCGAAGATAACTGTCTGGCGACATTGAACCCATCTCTAGCCAGGCAGTGGCATCCAACCAGGAATGGTCAACTCACTCCGAAAGATGTTACTCAGTACTCATATAAGAAGGTCTGGTGGATTTGTTCTAAGGGGCACGAATGGCAGGCAAGAATTTGTAACAGAAGCAGGGGAGCCGGCTGCCCTTATTGTATCGGCAAAGCTGTATGCGATGATAACTGCCTGGCCACATTGAACCCAGAGCTGGCCCAGCAGTGGTATCCCCCCAAGAATGGACAACTCACTCCGAAGGATGTGCCCCCCCACTCCAGTAAGAAGGTCTGGTGGCTGTGCCCCAATGGTCATGTGTGGAGGGCTAGTGTTGACCGCAGAAGTCGAGGCGTGGGCTGTCCCTACTGTGCCGGGCAAGCCGTATGCGATGATAACTGTCTGGCTACGCTTAACCCATCTTTAGCCAGACAGTGGCATCCCACTAAGAATGGTCAACTCACTCCGAATGACGTTACCGCAAACTCCAGGAAGAAAGTTTGGTGGCTGTGCCCCAATGGTCATGTGTGGAGGGCTAGTGTTGACCGCAGAAGTCGAGGCGTGGGCTGTCCCTACTGTGCCGGGCAAGCCGTATGCGATGATAACTGTCTGGCTACGCTTAACCCATCTTTAGCCAGACAGTGGCATCCCACTAAGAATGGTCAACTCACTCCGAATGACGTTACCGCAAACTCCAGGAAGAAAGTTTGGTGGCTATGCCCGGAAGGACATGAATGGCAGTCCTTGATTACCAGCAGGAACTATGGATCGGGTTGTCCTTATTGTACCAGAAAACCACGCAAGTAAGACTAGTTGTCAACGGTGTATTTCGATATAAAAGAAGAGCCCCCCGAGAATCTCGGGGGGCTCTTTCAGTCTCTAAGATTCGAAGCGAGAAGGGCTAGGAGTTAGGATGATCTCCTGCTCCGAACAATCAGGACAATGACCACCACAATCAGCGCCGCTCCGATGCCGATCACAGCGTAGATCCAGGTTGGGGTTATCTGCTGGACCGGAGGTATGTTGATTTCCGGTGGTGGTGTTGGTGCCGGGGGCTCAACGATAACCTCTTCAGCAGCGATGGCAAAAGTGCCGACATCGCTCTGGCTCATCATGGTGTTGTCCTTCCAGGCGGTTACCTGCCAGTAGTAGGTGGTCTCGTAGTCCAGGGTGCCCGAGTAGGCGTAGGCGGTACCGCTGACATCAGCACTGGCCAGGGCGCCGGAGAGGTCGGGGTTAGCCGAGAGGACGAAGCTGTAGGTGGTGGCGTCGTAGACGCTGCTCCAGGAGAAGCCGACTCCGGTGCGCTGAGTAACTACCGCGCCCTGTTCGGGGGCGATCAGCTGAACCGCGTTAGCCGAAGAGGCCTCAACGGTGAAGCTCCAGGTCTCGGACCAGGGGCTGTGGACGCACTCGTCGGTCTCGGTGTTGGCCTCTCTAACGTGCCAGGTGTAGGTGCGGCCGCACTCCAGAGGTGACTGGTAGCCGCTGGTACAGCTATCCACATATTTCTCAGTACCGTTCCAGTAGAGTGTGGGCGGGTCGCCGCTGATCTCGATCTCCTCGATGGAAGCGATGACGTTGCCGTCCTCGTCCATGATCTCGATGTCGTAGCTGCAGGCCAGGCACATTCTCTCCCACTCGAAGGTGAGCGCAGCGCTTGAGCAGCTGGCGCAGACGTCGCAGGCCACGATGGCCCCGTCCTCAGGGGAGGTCAGTTCCGGGCCGTGTTTGGCAGCGCAGTCCTCGTAGCTCCAGAGCAGGCCGCAGTTCTCGCCGATGACATCGTAGAAATCCCAGTCGATGGCCCAGAGTACGGAGTTGGTGTCCGGGCTAAGGCAGCCGCAGATGCGCAGTGATGAAGGCTCGGGACCGAACCATTCACCCTCCTCTAATTGCCAGTCAACGTCGTCACACCTATCTTGAGGGGATAACCCGGCTATCAGGTAGTCCCAGTCCTCGGTGCCGCAGCAGTCGGTCTCGCAGGGGGTCAGGTTGCGGGCCACGCCGCTGTACACATCGTACCCATTACCAATATCACCTTCGCCGAAACGGTCGCAGAGACAATCCGAGTCTTCGACCAGAATCTCGTAGCTGGAGGCATACAGGGTGCCCTCGCGGGCAACCACGATGCCGGTATAGTAAGTATCCAGGGCATTGAGGTCATCCCAGGCGCCTTCGCTGAGGTCGGTGCGGAAGATGCCCGTGCCGTCAATAGCAGCATAGACGATGTTCTCGCAAACCGGGTCACAGGCAACATGTACTACACCACCGTCGCCGGGCAGGTCATCGGTAACGTCCCAGGTCTCGCCGCCGTCCTCGGACCAGGCGACCGGCTCGTCACCGGCACCGCCGACGACAACCCAGCCCTGCTTGCAGCAGGAAGTTATGCTGTGACCGTAGTCGAGGCCGGTGTCTACGCCGTCGGAGGGGCGCCGTCCGTACTGGGTGGAGGTAGAGACCTGGCCGTTCTCATCGAGGATGTAGACGATGTTCTCGCTCTCAACGGCGAAGTCCTGGATGGTCAGCTTCTGGTTGACCGCCTTGTTCCAGCACTGGCCGCAGTCGCGGCTGTAGTAGAGGTTCTCGGTATCCTGAATGCCCATGTAGATGGTGCAGCATTCGGTGTCCTCGTCGCAGGGCAGCCGCAGCAGGATGTTGGGAGTCTCTTCGTCCTCTGCAAGAAGATCATAATCAGCCCAGTCGCCGTGGTAGACGCGCTCCCAGGTGTCGCCGTTGTCGTAGCTGCGCCAGACGGAGTCGCAGGCGAACCAGCCTGCATTTTCATCATAGGTATCGCAGCAGTCGCGGTCATCTATTATGCAGGGGTACCTCCCCGAGAGGTAAGGAGTACAGGGTAGGCCGAGAGTTGGTTCTGTAGGTGTTTCAACTTCGACCAATGCCGAGTTGATGGTGGAGAGGTAGATCACGCTGCAGTCGGGGCAGACCGCCAGGTCGGAGAGGAAGTCGATATCGGTGTCGATTAAGCCGATCTGGTTGAAGGAGACGGCGTCATCGAGGCTCACCGAGAAGGCGGACTCGTCAAGGGCATTGCCCGGTACTCCCCCATTTTCTCCCAGATACCAACCTTCAAAACCCCACATAACCGAGTTCAGAAATTCATTCAATTCACCAGCGTCAGCGATATCAAAGGCGTCGTACATGTAGGTCTGGCTGCCGGTGGTGGTGGCGAAGGCCTTCTCACCGTCTTCGGTGTAGGTCACCACCGCGTACATGGGTCCCGAGGGGTCCTTGCAGGCGCACTCCCACTCGGGGCAGCAGTCATCGAGCTCTACGGTGTGGTAGACCGCCACGCCGGCGCAGGCCTCAATACAGGATGGGTCAAAGGCTAAAATATTCGGGAACCCTCCATCTAAGGTAACATCAATATCGAAGCCCAGGGTGCCCACCATCGCCTTACAGGTGTCGGCGTCACCGTGGACATCGATGCTGGCCAGCAGCGGGTCTCCCGAGGGTCCGCAGCGCATGGAGAGGTCATCGCAGTCCTCGGAGATGAAGACGAAGCCGCCAGCCTGCTCGCTTACCGAATGAATGGCATCGACGTAGAGATAGACGTTGTTGGCGCTGCCATCCTGTCCGTCGAAGTCGGCGGGCAGGGCGAAGCCCATCATGTAGCGGCCATAGAAGGTAAAGAGTGCCGCTCCTTCATCGGTTACCTGGACCGGGGCATTGCCAAAGCCGGCCTCGGCGTTCCAGGCGCCGCCGCCATCCCAGGTGCCTTCGATGAGATAGGGGTAGTGGTACCAGGACACGTCGTCATCTACCGGTCCACCGACGCCCATGGCGACGATGGTGTCGTCCATGTCGAAGTTGGGCGAGAAGTCAACGGCAACGATGCCGGTGGAGAATATCTCCCAATCCTGAGTGTCACAGGGGTCTTCGCTGGCCCCGTCCCAGCCGTCGTAGCAGCGGGTGTCTTCCCAGCCTCCGGTGAGCCAGGTCCCTGCCTCGAGACGGAAGATGGCACCGGGTGCGCCGACACCGGGATCAACAGGAGCTAATGGATCCACGCTCGGATCAGCTATAAAAAGACTGTTAACGGTAGCGGTACCGGCCAGGGCGATGTTGTGGATGCCGTCCCGCTCGATGGAGATGGCCATGTCGGCGATGGTGACCATGTTCTCGGCGCCGTCAACCACCGGGTGGGCGTAGGTGAAGTTATCCCCGCCATCCTCGGAGGCGACTACAAAGGGAACGACATTTACGCCGCTAGGATGATTAGGATTTGGAATCAGTGTAGATCCAACTGAGTCGTTATCGAAATATCCAGCCACGGCGATCCAGTCGTCATCGTCGGGGGCACTCGCCACCAGGTTCAGGCTGACGATTTCCCAGGACTCGAAGGGAAGACTGGAGGCATCGACGACGTTCTCGGTGATGTCGCTCCAGGTGACGCCGCCGTCATCCGACTTGACCAAGGCCCAGGTGCTCCACCCTTCATCATCTTCTCCCTCAGTCAATGGGTCAGGGTCATTAAAATAGCCGACCTCGGTGCAGCCGGCGTTCAGCTCGAGGATGGCGTAAACGATGTCGCCCTCGTCGCCGCCGACGGCGTAGTCGAGGATGTCGGAGCTGGGCAGGATGACCATGTCATCCCAGCTCGGCGTGCCGACCGGGCCCCATTCCATCTCGTCGGCCTGGGCCGCCGGAGAAGCTATGAAAGCAGCGCCCAGCGAGAAGACGAGACCAAGGGTCAGTCCCACGCCAAGTATCTTAGATATTAGTTTAGTTTTCATCGACCTAAATTTTCTCCTTAATTTTTAGTACTACCTTTTCTCCAGATAAAGACATATCAACATATACCTCTTTTTCTCTGTGGAGAAAGGCTATGTTTTCTGGTTTTCGGATATGCACCTAGTATCAAGGGCGTTCCCCTTCGGGGTAGAGGTATCTGGAATATCCCTCCGGGCTCTATCTATGGCATCACCTCCTTGGCCTAGTAACTCAATTGTTATTATACCATAGTCTGTCAATAGGTCAAGGCATTCCCTCAATCCGTGGATTTTAGGGAAAGGACGGGGGTTATGGCAAAAACTGAGGGTTTTCAGGTTCGCAACAGCAATTGAATAATCGCCAACTGTTAAGAAATGTCCTTTGGCGGGTGGTCAGTCGATTATTTGGACAGTAAAATTACCGCTGAGGGCAAACCCTACCCCTCCCAACTGTCGGCTTGGGGAATCGTCCTGTAGAAAACCGATTGTCTTTGGTGGCTTTAGCTGGTATCCCACATCAATTGCCGGATCCTTATCTGCGCTGGAGCAATCAGCGCCTTCAGTATCCGGTCGGCTATGCGCAGCAGCGTCTGCCCGGCATGCTTTATGACGCGACCCATCACGGTGAACACCGAAAATCGCAGTCGCTTAGGGTGGGCACTAGCGTATTCCTCAGGTAGGGCCACCTTTTTCATAAGCTGGAGCAGATTATGTGTAATCACCTGTAGCCTTAACCAGGCAGCGTTGGCGCCATGTTTACCGCTGGGAAATACGCCAGCCGCAAGCTCGTTGGCTAAGATATGGTGTACCTGCTCAATAGTGCCTGCCTTGCCTCGTTGCCACTCCAGTAAAGCTTGCCCCTCCATATCCCATCGGTTGCTGACCACGGCAAAGTGGCGCACACTCGTGCCATCCCTGAAAAACTCCCCTTGCTGGCGGCGTATCCTTACCGCAACATACCGGTAAGGGTAGCTATCTCTCCTCTCATAATGCCGAGTAGGTACATAGGGCACCTCAGCCCACTCCTTTACTACCCCGTCTTTCTCGATTTTCCACAAATGCCAGGCGTCCTCGGCCAGCCTTTCGATTTCGGCTTTAAGACCTCGGCTCATATCAGCACTGACAGCAAACTCCCAGCCACGGCTGCGCCAGTGGTCTAAAGCTTCCTGCTGATAAGCCGCTGAATCGGAGCGCACCTTTACCCGCCACGAACCCGGTGGCAGCATAGCGTAGGCTTCATCTACCAGCCGGGTTATATCCTTAGACGGGGAGACATTACCCTGCCTGAATTCGTCGTCCAGCACCAGCATAGTCTCTGCCCAGGATACCTTTGCTGATTGAAAGGCCTTATACCCTTCATAACAATGCTGGGCTCCCTCTTTTGTGGTTTCTACCAACTGGACATCTACATCCAGGGTGACATCCCACTCCGGATGAACAGCCGTAATATAAGCCAATATAGCTCGTCGATTTACTTCTCTCAAGCCCACCAGAGACTTCGATTCCAACGGTATGAAACTGCCTTGCAGCGGCTGGCCTATCATGAGCGCCTCATCGTGGAACCTGTCTAACCACTGCCGTGCTGTCTCCGGAGCTGGTGGGCGATAGCCAAGTAATACCTCCAGGCCTTCATCCTCTCGTAACCTCTCCATATCGTCAATACAATCGCCACCCAAAGCACTTAACAATGCAAAGCTCTCCACGATTTGCCCTTGCTTAAGCCCCTTGGCCGACCCCTTCTGCGGTAGCACCTTGTTAGCTGCGGCCTCTAAGCCAGAGCGGCGGAATAACTCCACAAGCAGAGAGGCACCAGCCCATGGGGTCGATGCCTCCCGTAAACCTCCCACTATCTCGGCACCCAGGACTTTATCTTTCTGCCTCATCATCACCTCCTGGGTGATAGTTTATCACTCCTGGGTCATGACTGCATCACGACAAAATCCACGGATCGGGGGCATTCCTTAATCCACCATCAAAAATGATTGACGGAACCTTCTTGGTGCGTAGCGCAAAGCTGAACTATAATAAAAGCAAGACAAAAAACTATCACCAAAGGGGTGAACGAACAATGACACAAGGAGTTTTGCCGTTCCGATATGAATGCGAGCGCACCGGCTCGGGAATGACAGCACTGGCGGGCCTGCTTCCCTACGTGGAGTTGGCAGCAGTATCCGGGTTGAGTGACTCCATCCGCCGCCATCTGCAAGTATGCGTCGACCAAAAGCAGGGTTGGACCGACAGCCAGATTGTCCTGCCGCTGGTATTGCTCAATGTGGCCGGTGGCAATTCAGTGGATGACCTACAGATATTGGAGAGGGACGAAGGTTTTGCCAAAGTGTTGCGCCGGATAGAGATGCACGGAATTCGGCGCAGGGAGCGCCGGGAGCTGGAGCGGCGGTGGCGTAAGGAACGAAAACGGGCAGTACCCTCACCATCGGCAGTCTTCCGCTATCTGGGAGCGTTCGACAAGCCAGGCGAGGAGGCAAAGCGGGTGGTGGGACACGCCTTTATCCCGGCGCCCAATGAGCATCTGCAGGCACTGGTTCGGGTGAACGAGGACTTCCTGCGATTCGCCCAGCGGAAATCACCGCAGTCTGAGGCTACGCTGGAGGAGGATGCCACCCTGGTGGAAACGTTTAAGCAGGAAGCCCTGTATTGCTACCAGGGGTACAGGGCTTATCAGCCACTGACTATCCGCTGGGCGGAGCAAGATCTGGTGGTGATTTCAGAGTTCCGGGATGGCAATGTTCCCGCCAGCTATGAGAACCTACGAGTATTCCAGCAGGCTTTGGCACTGCTGCCGGCGGGTGTAGTCAAGGTTTATCTTCGCGGCGATACCGCGACTTACCAGCGGGATATTCTGAGCTACTGCGCAGAGGGGAAGAACGAACGGTTCGGGGTCATTGAGTTTGCCGTTGGGGTGGATGTGACGCCGGAATTCAAGCGGGCGGTGGCTGAAGTCGAGGAAGGCGAATGGCATCAGTTGGAACGCCAAGTGGACGGGAAGACGCTGCCGACGGGGCAAGAATGGGCCGAGGTCTATTTCGTGCCTAATTGGACGGCGCAGCGCAAGGATGGCCCCACTTATCGCTTCTTGGCTATTCGTGAGTTGCTGCAGCAAGCGGAGATGCCGGGACTCGAAGCCCAGCTCCCCTTCCCCACCATGACCTTTGGTGAGAAGCGCTATAAGCTGTTTGGCCTGGCGACCAATCGGAGCCTTCCCGGAGACAAGCTCATCTGGTGGTCCCGGGAGCGCTGTGGCAAGGGTAAGGAGATACACAAGATTATGAAGGAGGACCTGGCCGGCGGTCAGCTGCCCTCGGCTCGTTTCGGCGCCAACGCCGCCTGGTGGGGAATTATGGTTCTCGCCTTCAACCTGAACTCCGTGATGAAGCGACTGGTACTGCCCAAGGGGTGGGCTCCCAAGCGGCTGAAGGCAATCCGGTTTGGGTTTATCCACGTAGCCGGTCGTTTGCTGGTCCGCTCCCGACAGCTCATCATTCGTCTGAGTAATGGTCACCCGGCTTATGAACTGCTTATGGAGGTGCGAAGGCGCCTCTGGGCTCTCTGGGATGCCGCGCCAGCCTGTGTGGCTGCTCGGTCGCCCTGACGCCCCTGAGGGTAAACCTATGACCAGACCTGGGCGGTTGCGTAACGATGACCTCGGGGGACGGAAAGACATGTCTCTTTCAGGGCGAAACCCCCTGTGGAACAACTCGAGGACTGGTTGAGAGGCGAAATATAGCCTTTGGTGGGTCTGAAGAGTGAACTGGAAGGCTTGGGGTCACTGTAGCAACCCCAAAACCCAAAATATTTTTATCAGATGGTGGATTTTGGGCATTCATTTTGTAAATCCATAACAAACGTCGTCAACATCCGTTCTTATGGATTCGGTAAACAGAAGACAATAGAAGAAAAAACCTTAAATAGCGTAGCCAGGAATAAAATCAAATTAGGTGGGGTTCCTTCATTATTAATATAATGTAATCAAGATCAAATTACCGGACGGATATCAGCATTGCATTCAGTAGGGGAAACAGAGCGGGCTGTTTTTGAATTTCCGTAGTGCACATATGGGTGTATCTCATCGTGGTCGCAATACTCTCATATCCCATGATAACTCTCAGGTTTGCAGATTGGCCCCGTTACTGACTGCTGACCTGCCGATCTTGATTTATGAGTATCACACGACCCTTGGTTTTGGAATACCTTACTAAGTCCAGGGAAGCCCGTGTAGACAACATGGTGCACCTTGCCCTCCTGGCCAAACCCACATAAGGTGTGTAGGGACTCCGTTCGGCTGATGAACCCGTATCTAACCGCTAGGTCGGGAGCTAGGAAAAGAGAGGCTGGCCGGAGCTATTGACCTTTCGGAATAGATGATATAAGAAATATATATAACCACAATTAAACTGCCTATTGACAGACTATGGTATAATAAAAATGGTCAAAAATGGAACCAAAGTATATCGCGCTAAAGTATAGCGAGAATATAGCGAGAAAAGGAGGTGGTGTTATAGAGAGAGCCCGGAGGAAAGCTTCCTTACCTGATTCCGAAGGGGAACGCCCTTGATATCAGGAGCATATCCGAAAACTCGAAAACATAGCCTTTCTCCACAGAGAAAAAGAGGTATATGTTGATATATCTTTATCTGGAGAGAGGAAATACTTAAAATTTAAGGAGAAAATTTAGGTCGATGAAAACCAAACTAATTTCTAAGATTTTAGGCGTAGGACTGGCCCTTGGTCTGACTCTTTCGCTGGGTGCCGCCTTCATTGCCGCCCCCGCGGTGCAGGCCGACGAGATGGAATGGGGCCAGGTCAACACGCCGAGCTGGGAGGATATGGTTATCCTGCCCGGCTCCGATATAATCGACTACGCCGTCGGCGGCGACGAGGGCGAGATCGTCTTTGCCGTGCTCGAGCTGTTTAGCGAGTGCACCGAGGTCGGCTATCAGAGTCGTGAAGGCGGTGGCGGAGAAGATTATTTTGCCCTGGTTATGTCCGATGACGGAGGGGTCACCTGGAGCGACATCACCGAGGCTGTCGTCGAGGCCAGCAGCGCTCCCTGGGATGCTGATCACATCGATCCCACCGACATCATGAGCCTGAACCTGGTGGCGCTGGCGCCCGATGACGAGGACTGGGTGGCCGTGGCCGGCTACTACGATGGTGATAAATTGTTGGGTCCGACCGCTACTGGAACACCCTTCGTGGTCGCCTCCGAGGACGGCGGCTCTAACTTCACCTACGCCCACCCAATAGAAGATGGCGGCATCTGGATGGATCTCATGATGGACATGGCCATCTCGCCCGCGGTGGGCAGCATCCACAACATCGCCCTGGCCGGTAGAGCTGACGATACTATTGGTAGCAGTGGTTATGGTGTCGTCTTTCGCCTCGAGGCGGGGACATGGCTCACCGGCGGCTGGGAAGACACCCGCTGCTACGCCGGCTGGGATGGCGCCGGTGACGAACCCTGTGACGATGGTGACTGGACTATATGGTCCGATGCTGTCGTTGCCGTTGACTTCTCGCCCAACTTCGACATGGACGACACCATCGTCTGCATGAGCGTTGCCGATATTGATGATGATTGGGAAGCTCATCTGCCCTTCCTGCAGGAAGGTACCTGGAATGGCGGCGGTGCCTGGAACGCCGAGGCCGGCTTTGGCAGCGCCCCGCTCCAGATAACCGACGAAGGCACTACCCTGCTTACCATCGCCGCCCGCTACATGATGGGCTTTGCCCTGCCCGCCGACTTCGATGGCCAGGACGGCAGCGCCAACAACATCTACCTCTACGTTAACGCGCTTCACACCACCAGCTGGGAGGTTGGCGGCTTTGTCTTCATCTCCGAGGACTGCGACGATCTCTCCATGCGCTGCGGCCCCTCCGGAGACCCGGTGCTGGCCAGCATCGACGTCTATGGTGATGCCGACACCTGCAAGGCGGTGGTGGGCACCCTGGGTGTTGATATTGAGTTTGATGAGGGGGACTATTTAGTATCAGAGGTTGAACCCTGTGCCGGCGTGGCGGTCTACCACACCGTTGAGCTCGACGACTGCTGCCCGGAGTGGGAGTGCGCCTGCAAGGACCCCTCCGGCCCGACCCTGGCGGTAGTGATGTACACCCCCGACGGTGAGAAGGTCTACGCCACCACCAGCGGCAGCCGGACCTTCCTCTGGGAAACCGAGGGTGGCGACGGCGAGTCTTTCACCGATGATTGGGATAGCTGGCTTGGAAATGCCCTCGATGAGTCCGCCTTTTCGGTGAGCCTCGATGACGCCGTCTCCTTTAACCAGATCGGCTTAATCGACACCGATATCGACATGCTGTCCGATGTCGTGGTCTGCCCGGACTGCAGCGTGATCTACCTCTCCAGCATCAATGTGGAAGATACTCAATGGGATGGTGGAAGGTACCCGTGCGCACTTGACGATGACTACTGTGAAGAAGACGGCCCTCCGGGCTGGTTCGCCTGCGACTCCATCTGGAGGAGCTACGACAACGGCGACACCTGGGAGCGCGTCTACCACGGCGACTGGTCCGATGCCAACTGGTCAGGCGGTGAATGGTGGGAGAGCGACGGAGAGCCCGACCGGATACTGCTGAGGCTGCCCTGCGACGACCTCGACGAGTGCTGCACGATCTACATGGGCATCCAGGATACCGAGGACCTCTACTACAGCCGCGACTGCGGCCAGTGCTGGAACAAGGCGGTCAACCAGAAGCTGACCATCCAGGACTTCGCCGTTGAGAGCGAGAACATCGTCTATATCCTGGACCGCTCCGGCCAGGTATCCACCTCGACCCAGTACGGCCGGCGCCCGTCTGATGGCGTCGACACCGGCGTTGACCGCGGTCACATGATAATCTCCTGCTGTGCCGAGGGCTGGGTGGTCGTTAGCGGTTCTGCTGACGAACCGGTAGCCTGGTCCGAGGACGGCGGGGAGAGCTGGGATGTTACCGATGACCTGCCCGGTGGCTCAAACGACCCCTATGATAATGCCCATATCGCCTGCGACCCGGTCTGTGAGAACATCGTCTACGCCGCTATTGACGGCGAGGGCATCTACCGCACCGACCTCAGCGAAGGCGCCTGGGATGACCTCAACGCCATGCCCTACGACTACACCGGCATCGTGGTCGCCCGCGAGGGTACCCTCTACGCCTCCAGCGACGACATCTGGGCCGACACCGACTGCTTCTGCAGCCCTGCCGCTGATCCTTTAGACGAGTGTGAACGTTATGGTGAGCCAGGCGATAGCGACTACCAGCAGTACAGTGGTGTCGCCCGCAACCTGACCCCCTGCGAGACCGACTGCTGCGGCACCGAGGACTGGGACTACCTGATTGCCGGATTAAGTCCGCGTCAATCCGAGGCCGAGGACTGTGATGAAGAGTATGAGGACTTCGATGCCCAGCCCAACGGGCTGGACATCTGCGGCTGCCTCAGCCCGGACACCAACTCGGTCCTCTGGGCCATTGACAGAAACAATTATCGAAGTGACGGAGGATATGGTTACAACGTGGTTGACGGTTCCGATGGCAGCCTGTGGAGCTACGAGGACTGCGCCGCCAAACACGGCCCGGAACTGACCTCCCCTGAGGACGGGGCAATACTTGCCTGCGACGTCTGCGACAGCTGCGTAAGCGCTGCCATGACCCTCAAGTGGGAGAGAATGTGCCTGGCCTGCAGCTACGACATCGAGATCATGGACGAGGACGGCAACGTCATCGCCGATTGGATCGATGAGGAGATTACCGGCGACCCGCCTACCTTCTACGTTGATGCAGGACTTGAGTGCGGCCGCACCTACACCTGGCACGTTCGAGAGGCCAACACCGAGACCGACGAGTGCGTCCACAGCCCCTGGTCGGAGACCTGGAGCTTCACCATCGAGGCCTCTTCGGCTAACGCGGTTCAGCTGATCGCCCCCGAACAGGGCGCGGTAGTTGCCCAGCGCACCGGAGTCGGCTTCTCCTGGAGCAGCGTCTACGACGCCACCACCTACAGCTTTGTCCTCTCGGCTAACCCCGACCTCTCCGGCGCCCTGGCCAGTGCTGATGTCAGCGGTACCGCCTACGCCTACTCGGGTACCTTGGACTACGGGACCACCTACTACTGGCAGGTAACTGCCTGGAAGGACGGCACCATGCTCTCCCAGAGCGATATCGGCACCTTTGCCGTCGCTGCTGAAGAGTACATACCGCCCGAACCGGAACCGGCCGAGCCGGTGGTGATCGATATCCCGGCCACCCAGCAGATCACCCCGATGTGGATCTATGCCATGATCGGCATCGGCGCGGCACTGGTGGTAGTGGTCATCGTCCTGATTGTCCGGAGCAGGAGACCCTCCTAACTCCTAGCTTTTCCTGACTTCGACTCTTAGAGACTAAAAAGAGCCCCCCGAAAATTCGGGGGGCTCTTTCTTTTTATGGTCTTGTTTGATTCCGCAGTAGTTTTTGCTTGATTGAACGAAAAGCCATCTCGTTCAATCGGGACTTTGATTCTGCCCGGATGCCCTTCAATTGCCACTATTTGCCTGCATTAATAGAAATAAGCAAGCGACGGACATCGTTTTCTACTTTATTCAGGTCTTCTTTTTTGGGACGCCCTCGTATATCTCCCAGGCATCCTTTAGTGCTGCGGTCTTCACGACCGTGATATTCTCCTATGGTATACCACTCGGCGATGACATCGAAACCCAGATGTTCAAAGAATTGCCCCATATATTTACAGACTGGAGTAGCCTCCCTTAATCCCGTGTGAGGCCCCGAGTAGGTACAGAACACCACTGCCCGCTTACCGGGGAGCTTAGGTGCGCATAATTTAATGTCACCCCGGCTGTCATGAAGCTTCATTTTGTTCTTTATGAAACGTTGTATCGCATCAGGAGGCAGCCACATGTACGAAGGTGCACCTAGAAACACAAGATCGTATTCATAAAGTTCCACGTCTTCTGCTTCTTCAACCTTCATTATGGTTGATGCGATGTTTTGACGTTCTAAAGTATTATGGATTGTTCTAGCTACCTTTTCGGTATTACCGGTACCTGACCAGTATATGATCAGGACGCGAAATCCCCTCTTGATATCAGGTTCGTCTTGCATCGGTAGTATGGTCCCCCTTGATCATTACACTGCTTTGATAAGATTAGTAGTCAGGCTAATCTTTAAGATCTTATCCTGATTATGACACTAGACATAGCTTAACATCAACCAATCTAGCATATGTCCAGCAGAAGTCAGCCGAAGTCTTCTGACTGAACAAATCATCGGAAAGTCAACCCCGGGTAAGTTAGAGGGCAGTTATGAGTAACGTGGCTCATCTGCATAGGGAATCATCTACTTAAGAAATACTTTACATAATTACTGTCGGTTGCCGACATTTTGCCGACAAACTGTTTACTACCAGGTATCACTTGATATTACATATAGGCACAAAACGTCCCTTTTCGCCAGACCTGGGAGTATGTAATGTTACTTGGGGGAACCAGGTGGTACATCGTGCCTCTCACTTATGACAGAAGCTATCAGGAAGTGACTTAACAATCTGGAGGTGAAGACTCTGTTTATAGAGCCTGAAAGCAATTGGGGAGGAACATACATCGAATAATCTTACGGGAAAATACAGGCAAGCTTCTTTAGCTACTACCTTTTTCAGACATTCGATTAAACTCGCTAAACATATGGTTGACCGACTCTACGATGGCTAAATATAATGATAAAGAACCGGAAACTGAAAGACCTTTGAATCTGTTTTGGTCACTGTGGCTTATTACATCCATGTAGAATCTTATTGGGAATTGCAGTGCGGCCCAGTCAACAATGGTCTCTCCAGTAACGCATTCCAGATACCTTTGGTGGAATAGCCCTGTATAATACCACGCACCTTCACGGTTCTTGTTAAGCACCATATTCAATTCCGTATCTAGGCCCATGTGCAGCGTTATCAAGTCCTTGTCTTCTATGTTCAGTAAGGACTGGATATTCTGGAATTCGGTTATTCTAATCGCCTCTTGTTGCTGTTCGGTATACTGATTCTGTGATAGCCAATTACGAAACCAGGCTGAAAACATGGGCTGCATGTAGTGATTGACTAGTTGTTTCGCCTTCTGTAGGTTGTCAGGGGTAAATTGGAATTCGGGCATTTCCCCAGTTCGTTGGAATAGTAGATATGCCCCCTGAGCCCACGAAGACCACATAGCTATTACCACATTGTCGTTTGACCTTTTACGGACAGAATCGAGGTAAGCCTTGAAGGCCGTATCAACATGTTCATTACTCTTCTCGGCTTTCCCTAGTTTAGTCTTGCCCCCTTCCTTCTCCCTTGGCACTTCTACCCTTGTCGTAGAGGCTTTGGCTTCTGTGATGACGGGAGTAGTAATGTCCTCAACTACAGGAATTCCACATTCGTCACAGAACTTACTGCCAGTTTCTAACTCTTTACCACATTGCCGACAGAACATCCTCTACCCCCTTTTCCGTATACAAGACTTATCATATACCATAATGAAATCATTCAGAGCATGTCAAACTCTGGCAGGCAGTTATCAATCCAGGGTCTTAATGAAGATGAGGTTCCAGCCAAGGCTAATGGTTTGAACTACCTCACGAAAGAGATGCCAGTTAACAGAGACCGAGCTCCTTTTTCATCGTCTTGGTACCTATTGTAACCGAGCCCAGCAGGTAGCCGGCAATTAATCGGGCTTACTCTTTTGCACCCCTCACCTTTGCATGCACTTTTTCCCGCAGCCTCTTTTATGTACTGTTTAGTGGTCTGGTTACACTTGGCCGCAAGCGTTGCACAAGCTACCCCCCCCCCCTATAGGATCCCTAGCCCGGTGGTAGTGCAAAGCTAAGAGTTCAAGAAAAGTGCAAAAACGACGTGGGGTACGCTTGCACCTGTTAACCTGAGGCTTTGCACATGTCACGTTCTCACAGCCTTGACAGAACTAAGCGTGCTGTGAGACCATGAATTGCTGTAAGGCCGGAATGAGTTGCTTTTTCTCAAACAGAAGTTCGGGAACTGTCCCGAAAGGCCCACCAATGGGTACGATACCTAGAACCGATAGTGTTTCTTGTCTCGAATTACCCGGGGGCATGGGTAAGGTATAGTTTAAGGTTATCTGCCCATCGTCAACCT
>JAQUQE010000027.1:0-4333 GCA_028716225.1 Dehalococcoidales bacterium
CCTCGTCAACCACCATGCTCGCGGTAGTAGCTATAGAGCCATCCGGAAGCAGGCGCAGCGGGATCCAGCGGTCGTTGCCGCCTGTTGAGTTTAAATAATCTTTACCGAATACTTTGCTTCCCGCTCCAGCCATAACTCATCTCCTAAGTGTTATTCGGCTCATTGATCGTCGCGATGAAATCGTCCAGGTATATGTAATCGTTTGCAGCCGCACGGCTCGCTATCTGTAACTCAGCGGCCATATGCTTGCCGACTATCGGAGCAGCCAGGAAGGGCACGCTGCGCTGCGTTATATCGAACTCCACCTGGTTGAACAGTATGCGCGTATAGCGCGCGGTCTCCGTGTCCCATACCATCTTTATAGTATTGAAGTTCTGATCGTCGAAAAGCGCTTCCACGTCGTTGCCTACCAGGACCGCGCCGACGGTGGCATCTAAAACGTAGAGCTGCGCGCCTACCAGATACCACATTGCGTAATACTGGTTGACGTTATCAGAGTAATAGTTGGTGCCTGCCAGCATGTTATAGAACTCGACGGCGAACGAGAACTCCATGCCCACTTTATTCGGGTCGCTCACTCCCCACATCCTGCGAACGGTTGACGCCGTGGCCAGGCCGCCGCTGACCTTCATGCTGTAGCCGCCGTTCCTGAAGCTCTCCGTGCTCCACTCGCAATTAGAGCCGACGCCGGCGCCCAGTGTTTTGACCCAGCCTTCCGTGCCGCTCTCGAAGTTGTCGTGGAGGACCACGGTGCCGCGCCTGTCGATGGAGTTATAAGCGCCTAAGCGCGTGGCCAGCTCACCGCTATCGTTGTTTGTGTATATGAGCGCCTCCTCCACCGTCACCGATACCGTTATCGTATGCGGATTCAGCGCGTCGCCGTTCTGCAGCTCCACCCAGATGTTCTCCTTCTCTTTTACGGGTACGCTGAGGTTATCGAAGACGGGCGTGGCGTCGTTCAAGGCCATAAAGCCTGTCTCCGGCAGTACGCGCTTGTTGCCTACACCCACGGCGACATCGACTAATGCGTTGCATCCGGCGGGCCAGTGCCTCAAGATCTTCTTGACGTATCCGGCGTAAGGCGATTGTGCCACGAGCCTGACCGCCTGACCGGGAGCCAGTATCTGCTGGAAGGGCACTTCCTGTGTTCTTCCGATAGTCATTGTTTCACCTCCCGCGAGCTGCTGCACAAATTGCGTCAAGGCGTCCAGCTGCTGCCCCACGGCAAGCAGCTTATCGTCCGCCGACATGTACTTATCGAGGAAATTACCGCCGCCGGCATTCACCCTGAACGGCACGAGAGGCCTGTTTTTCTCAGCCATGAGGGGGCCTCCTTTTAGCCTATTTCTTCGACTTCGATGGTAACGATGATACCGGCAACCGTGCTCACAAAAGTGATCGCGGGCAGAGCGACGGTGTACTGGATCTCGATGTTGGGTATGTCCCACTCGTTAAGCTGTCCGTCCAGACCGTTCAGCGTCACTATAGGCGGCAGCACGGCGACGAAGGCCGCGGCCAGACCCTGGCCTATGCTTAAGTTGGAGTTAGCCGCGCAGTTGTTCTGCCACGCGATGCGCTTGATAACAGCGGTCCTGCCCGGTGTTATGTTGTAGAGCGCCGCAGCCGCGCCTGTCACTGGCGACACGCCTGGTACGGGATTCTGTTTTCTTATGCCTGATCTGTGCATAACCATAGTCAAACCCTCCCTATTTTATCGGTTAATCGCTGCCGGACGGCACGAATACCACGTTGTTGACCAGATTCTTGATCTCGACGGGCGTCTTTTTAGCGGCCTGCATGTCTTCGAGAGAGTACCTGAACCCGAAGAATGCTATCCGGGACATCGCCGTGGCGTAGGCCGCCGGATTGGTGCAGTTCACCCATACCGAGTTGTCCTGCAAAACCACGAACTCTGTCGTGTGCAGGTCGGGGTCGCTGATCTCCGTGAACCTGTCAACGCGCGCCGATATGTTCGCGGCGGTGAACCGGCTCTCGGCCCTGCCGAGCTTCACTTCCACCTGGATATCATCCAAAGGAAAACACCTCAGCTGGATGAGCCCCGGCGGTGTCGTTTGCTGGTCCAGGTTGATAAGCCTCACGTCTCCGGTGTTGCCCAGCGCCAGTAGCGCCCCCTGGTCGAATACCATCGCCTGAGACCTCGGCATCTGCTCCACGAACATCACGCGGTAGAGGTGCCACATGGCTTTCATCCATATAGCCACGTGCTCGTTCACCAGAGCGAAGGGATCAATCGGCCCAGCCTTTGCAGCATAGAGTCTTTCTGCCATGTTCGTCCTCCTTTAAAACAATAAAACCCCGCGGCTCTCAGGCTGGGGGTTTGACCTCTCTATGATTGCTATTAAGTTATAGATCGCGATTTCAACCATTTGTTCTGTTCCTTTATGCCTTTAAATGGTCTATATTCAATTTTCAGGGAAGTGGGGGCGGGGATTCCCGCCCCCACTTGGTTACTTGTTTAGGCTTAGGTGCCTACTGCTGTTGCGTAGATGATACGGAAACTTGTGAAGGCGACGCCGCCGACTGGTGAGGCCGCTATTCTTGCGGCCATACGGGAAAGTGCAGGCACCTTCACAGGGTATGCCAGGTAGTGGCACAGCGGCCCCATAGGGCCGAGAGCCGCGGCCACGCCATAGAGTGTGACCGGGAAGTTGGTCACGATCACGTTGGCGGCAGCGACGGCAGCGCCGTCGACTCCGCCCCACCCGAAGTCTATCAGTTGCGTATGCTCTGCCGCTACTGTCGTGGTGGCGAAGTTGTAGGCGAATCCTACCACCCAGAAATCCGTGGCGGGTCCTGCGGCTGCCGCCCAGAGCTGATCCCACGCTGCGTCATCAGCGATGGCGATCTCCGCTACCGGGAGGCAGTTGTATCTGATATTCCCGGACCCGACTTCGGCTAGATAAGTTGCTTTGACTTCCTGTGGTACTCCCATTATCTTATCTCCTTCCTAATTTTTATAATGGACACAGTGTTTAGCTGACCTGTTCGCGGCGCGGCTCGACGGCGTATCCCTTGAGGATAAGTATCGTGCCGCCTACGGCGATCGGGATCCTGTTGGTGACCTGGATGAAGCAGTTCTCCTGCGGGTCGTAGGTCACGGGCACGGAGAAGTAACCGTCGCTCTCCATCTTGGTGTAGCAGCTCTCAACGTTGAAAACCGCCGCTGTGCGTCCGGCTCCGCCCGGGCCGCTGCGGAAGAAGAGCTCGCTGACCTCGGGCGCTGCGCTCTCGAAGGCCGCACCGAAGAATACGAGTATGGTGTTCACGGGAACACGCTCGTTGATCCAGTTGGTGACGGTGAAGGCCGCTGCTACCGCGGCTGCGGGCGCCGGGAATATCCAGCGGTCGCCGGCTGCGAAGGTAACCGGCAGGTCGATGCTCGGGCGTATCTCGCGCACTGCGAGTTCAGAGGGCGATGAGCCCAGTTTCTTGAAGAGCGCCCTGTCGATACCGGCCTTTATAGCCGATTCCTTGAGGCCCTTCTGATCCGTGATCGTCAGCTCGCCTGACGGGATGAAAGTGGAGTAAGTAGCTCCCTCGTACATTCCCATTGTGTTTTCCTCCTTCTAAGTATGATTTAATACTGGGGGCTCGTTAAAACACCGGCTTGATCGGCTGGCTCTCGCGCCAGTCATAGGTTACCGGCACACCCGCGCGCCTGCCGGCGGGTAGCGCCACTGGGGCGCCTGCGCGCCTGCTGGTGGTGGTGGAGCCTGAGATAAGGCCCGGCAAGCTCGCGCCGAGGGTCGCTGCGCTCGCTGCGGCTATGCCCATCGAAAGCTCTCCCCACGCGCCGTCAAGGTACATAGCGCCTGCCACGCCTCCCGCTCCCAGGGCGAGCGTCATCGGCATACCCCACGTGGGCTTCGCCTTCACGAGTTGGGTCATGGCCATGCCCGTAGCGAAAGCGCCTCCCAGGACCATGGCCTTTGCGGCGGGACTCCCTGCGACTACTGAGATAGTTCTGGTTGCCATTGCATCCTCTCTTTCTCCGGTTGCGCTTATCTTACGGTTACGCCAAAACGCTCACCGATATTTGAGTCCGCAGAGACTGCCTGTAAAAGAAATGAGCCCAGACCTATCTTAATACAAACAGTCTCTGGGCTCACTTGAACGATATCCGATTGTTAAATGTTTGTCAATACCTAAATTTTAGGTCTTTGGCTTTTCTTCCTGGCATTTACCGCCCATCCACATCTGCTTGGTGGTATCGATGAGCGGCTGCTGCATGAGCTCGTTCTGTAAACCATGAGCTATACCGCAGCACCCGTCCTTTTCATAGACCACGGTCACGCCGCTGCAGGTCATGATC
>JAQUQE010000027.1:4343-16221 GCA_028716225.1 Dehalococcoidales bacterium
CGGCGGATATACACTTGTCGAGGCATTTTCCTTCACTCATTACTGGTCCCTCCTTAATATTGCCAGGCTCCCTATCGGTATTACATTACACTGCGAAGAGGTATCTGTTGCTGCGGGACGCCTGAGAAGCGATATGACGCCGATGACAACGCTAGACACGCCCAGCACCAGGCTCAGGGTGCTTACGACGATACCCAAGTTTATTTCTTTGTTCTTCATTATCATCCCTTTTTGGCAAGCTGTATCCCTGTAATCGCGGCTATACCTAAAGCCCCTGCTATGCCTACCTTCATCCAGGTGGACATGCCGCCTGTTTCCTCTTCCGGTTCTTCGCCTCCGCCGCTCTCCGTAACAAATGTTTCCCATGTCAGGTTATCGCTCACTATACCGCCAACCGGCCCTACCTCGAATAGTATGGATATGGCCTCTTCTATCTCCGGTTCATACCCGCAATACCAGCCGATGGTATTCGGCGACGTGACTATAGTTATCTCGCCATAGGCGGGTAGATAAGCCGATTTTATCAGCTCCCTGGTAGTCGTCCGGCACAAGGATCTCAACCAGATATTGCCCGCTCCGCCGTTATTTTTGACCTTGATGGTCAGAGCAAACCGCTTATCGAGGGAAGTTATCGCCTGGGGCAGGTAGCTGCCGTCCCTATCTATCAGAGGTGTCAACGGACCCGCACTAACGGCGACTTGCATGATCGCCTCAGAGCTGCCGGCTGCGTTGGTAACTATACATCTGACGGTATAGTTGCCCGGCTTGTCGTACTGGTGCATCACGTAGTAATCGAATCCGGGTTCGTTGGACGTGCCGCCGTCTCCGAAATACCATCTGGTATCCGTGATCGGGAAATAATCATCTGACAGGGATAGATTACGAAAGGAGACTACTAGAGGAGCGATACCTGACTGCGGCGTAGCCGTGAAATCGGCGGTCGGCCTGTTATCGGCGATCGTCACAGCAGTAGGTATTACTATCGGAGCCAGTTCGCCCACATGATTGACCATTAACCAAACGTCTTCTCTCAGCTCAAGTTCATAAGGGCTATCTTCAACCCTGTCCCCATCTTTTTCGATAGACGATTCATCGTTCGCCTTCGGTATAGTAAGGGGATATAAAGGCTGGCCGTAGTCGTCATAAAGGTCCCAAACAGAATACTGTCTCACTTCTGTTTCATACCACGCGAACGCCTCTATCTCTAATTTAATGTAATTTCTACCTATAGTGGTCAGGCCTAAATCTTCTGGTTTGAACTTTAGCGGTATTAGCCCGTCTCCCACCCGGGAGGTCAACCCGTAATCCGACGCTTTAAAGAAGATATAACCCTTTGTGCCTGTTTCGACGTTCTCTATACTTACAACAAAACCGTTGTTATAAGAATAACTACGTCCTCTCACCGGCTCAGTCTCGGCGAAAGTCCATTGCACCCAGAGCGTCATCTCTACTTCTCTACCAAGTAACCATGGCCTATTCACATCCCAATCTTGTATAGCCAGTTGCAGGTCCGAGTTATATATCAGGTCATGGTAGTAGTAACACCTATAGCCCCAATAATGGTCGTACTCGGTTTTACCGCCATATCCCCGCCATTTACCGCTTATGTACTCTCTCATGTTACACCGCCACTAATACTGCCGTTCTAGCCATAGCGGCTGCCGCTACAGTTTCGGCCTGTGATATAACTGAATACCCGCCGAACATACCACCCATGGCCGGAGCCGCGGCCCCTGCTGACAGATATATCATCGCTGCGATCGCAACCCCCTGGATAACATAACCGCTTACCTGCCACCAGTTTATGCCTGCAGGCGGCGGCGTCAGGTTCATAGCTTGCATCTGGGACGATATGGCAGCTCGCGTCGTCTGGTTGAGACTATTGTAAGCAGCCTGTGCATCGGCTAGTTGCGACGGGTCTGTTGCTGCAGGATGAAATTGTATCATGTGAGCCACGAACTCATCATACGTCGGGAACTCTATGCCGCAGTGAGGGCAGGGCGTAGGCGCGTTCGGCGGTATATTGCCCGGCGGTATGTCGGGGCCTTCAGGGTTAAGAGGGGGAGGGGGCTGTCTACGGGACACGGGCCATTTTTTTGACTTGCGCAATAAGTGCGCCGCGTAGATGGTTCCGGCGATGAGGACCGCAGGCAAGATATAGTAGAGTCCGCCTGTCCGGGCCAGGTCTTTTAGGTCTTCGGCAAGCCAGTAGAGGTAAGTATGATTGAGGTTGTCCGCCATGGTCTCCTTGCGGGCGATCTCTGATTTCATAAATTCAAGGCGCTCCTGCTCCAGGCTTGTCGCCGATCCTTTTGCAACCAGCTCGGCGTAGTAAGCGTCGCATTCAACTACCTCGTCGAGGTATTCGCGCCAGATCTCCATATAGCGCTCGTCGCTGGCTTTATCGATGTCCGCCAGGCGATTTATTAACATATAGCCGCCCCACCCGACGAGCGCGACGCCTCCGACGACGATCAACGTCTTCGCGATACTCTTGTTATTTGCCGCCGCCGCCGCTTTTTCTGCCGGCGATACCTGTTTTTCTTCCGCCATGGCCTTCTCCTTTTATTACGCCGTAATAATTACTAAAAGCCGTGCTGCGCGTATATCCGGCACATCTTGGCCTTTGGGTCCCGCGGCAGGTTTACAAAATCCTGCCAGCCGTCCCTCTCCTCTATAACCTCGATATCGTTGAATCTTATGTAAGGGATATATGGCTGGTCTTCAGCCACGGCGTTTATGCCCTCTGGTTTGGCGCACGGTATAGTAGTGTCTAGGGTATAAACGTTAGAGCCTTCGAATACCGTTACCCAGGCGTGACCCCACCCGGTATAAGTGCCTATGGTGCAGTAAACCTGGCGCTCACTCATGAAGTTACGCAATAAAGATACGAGTACCGTCGCCGATCCCTCACAATCGCCGTAGCGCGGCGGATCCAGCGTTTCGCATGGCAGCTCCCAGAAGTCGTATACTTTGGCGGAGCGCTTGACCGGGATGCGGATTATGGGGCAGCCGCGCAAAAAGCTGACCTTTTCGTGGAAATCCTGAACGTCATCGCATGAAGGGGGATATTTTACATTGCGGCAAACCCAGTCCCAGCAGTTCCATATCCTGTCGCCGTCAGTTGATATCGTGTCGAGCACATCCTGGACGCTGGGAGTGAATGGCGTCACAAACTCGCGAATATCGAGGTATTCGTTGCCGAAGCGCTTGCCGTAAACAGGATACCTTTCCACATTTACCTCTTAAATAAAAATAGGGCGCAGGTGACCTACGCCCTTAAACTAACATTAAGAGGAGTGTTTTGTCAAACCAGCAAAGAGCCCACGGACTTTATCTCCGCCTGCACCCAATCCTTATGCCTTTCGAGCACCGCGCCCTGCGCCGGCAGCTTTTCGCTCACTAAATATACCAGGCGGTCCACGCTGATCCCCTCGATTATCTCTAACCCGGCGCCTTTCGCCGAAGTGCCTTCGGCTTTCCTGGTCTTATCGATGCGGCTCTTGATTTCAGGGTAGTTCTCCAGAACTGCGTCGACCACGGCCAGCAGCTCCTCGCGCGGTCTCTGCTTCAGAGTCTCGACCAGGCTCCACCCGCTCGCTATACGGGCCTCGAGCGCCTCCGGTTCCAGCGCGCCGATGTAGTAGGCTATAAAATCAGCTATCGGCCTCGTTATCCTCGACGTTACCAGTCTTGTGAGGAAGCTGCTCTCCACTCTCTACCTCCATTTTTATATCTTTACTCGCGTCCGGTTTCTCCTGTGGCGGTCCTGCCAAACGTATCTTTGGCTCAGGTGGTTTCTGCTGCGCCGGCGGCTGCAGTGGAGATTTCAGGATCACCTGCTTACAGTAAGCACAATTTATGCCATAGCCGTCCGGGATATTCACCGGGAATGGCTGTCGCCCGCCGCAACCCGGGTGGGGGCAGGTTATCTCTTCAAATATCATTTCCTCCGGAGATGGGGTCTCGGCTGCTGCCGGCTTCTCCGGCTCGCGGCCTGCTCTCGCCGTCGCGGCTGCGGGGATCCGGGGCGCGGAAGGTTCGGTACTTCCACCTCTCGTCTTCAGGGCGTCCAGTACGTCAGGTATATAGTCTTGTATCACCTTGAACACGCCGCCCAGTTTTTCCAATTTCAGCTTATTAAGTTCGGTTTCCTGTTTCATCTTTTCGCGTTCGCGCTCATCCGAGAGTAGCGCCGTGATAAGCTCAACTTTGCCAAGATTTAACAGGCTTGGGTCCACCGCCGAACGCGGCTCTTCTTTAATCCCCAGGCGCTCCTTCAGCCTGTCTCCTAAAGTCAGCCTGTCAAATAGCTCTTCGACTGGGTCCCGCTGCTCACGCTTCTTGCCATCTAAGTCGAGAAATTTGGCTATCATAGCATTGGTCAATGAGTTATTCGTGACCTGATCCGCTACGCCGAAGAGGCCCGAGGCCTGTGGTTGAGTCCTTTGCTCCTGTATACTCTTGGCTACAGCCATCATAGCATCATTCATCTTACCTATGGTGCTGTCTATCACGCCCAGCCTCTGCTCTAAGGCTGAGCGCCGTTCCCTGTCCAGCTCGGAGCGCAGAGAATCCACCTCTTTCTGGCGCATCTCTTGTATCTTGGTTACGTCTATACCCATTAAGTTGGCTGCTTTGGCAAACTGTTCAATCCCTGCGTCGCCAGCGCCGGGCGCCGGGCGGCCACCTCCGAAGTTGAAGGCGCCCATCGCCTCACCCATCTTGGCTATCTTGGCTATCTCCAGCTGCGCCTGCAGGTCCTCCAGAAGGTCTTCAGATGTTATCTTTTTCCTCGGTGGTTGAATAGTCTCACCACCGTCGGCCTTTCTGATAGGTATTATGTCCACCACTCTTGCTCTCTCATTTTCCGACATTTTTGCCTCCCGCATTCTTTACTATAAAATCTCCCGCCATACCCCTGATATCGAAGTCCACTGCATGCTCGAGATAGAACTGAGAGATCGTCTGCGTGACCCACTCGCCTATAGTTGGAGGCTCTTTATCCAACGCAACACAGCGGTCGACGAAGAGCTTAAAAAGTACAAGCAGGTCTGATGGCAGCTCGACGGTATAGGCTACGAACTTGGTTACGAGGGGAGACCTCGGCTGGTATTTATCAAGTTCTTTGTCCGTCTCTTTTTTGAGGTCACTGTCCCCAGTGAGCCTGGGGGGATTAGCCTTCTTTGTCGCTGCCATGCCGATGAGGTTCGCCTGCCGCATATTATCGGCCACGATCTCTCCTGTCTTCTCGTCGACCAGCCGCCACTTGTGCTTGTCGCTCTCGCCTTTTTTCTTCGCCTCTCGTATATGTGCTATGTAGTCTTTACCGAACCTGTCGGTTTCCGCACCGCATAAGCACCGCCATGTAAGCATACGCTCCGGGGGTACTTCTGGCTCCTTTTCGAGACTACTTTCAAGGCTCTTTTCATTTTGGCTGGCGAGAGCCTCAGAGGGTAAAGAATCTTTTGCTTTAATAGGTGTTTGGGGGCCGGCTGTTACATTAACTTTCGTCATAGTTAGCCTCCTTTCCATGGTGAAAGGATAAGCATTTATCCAGATTTTGTCAAGTTTTACCTGATTTTTGAGTTATGCACACCCCTTATTATTAGGTATAACATGACTATTAAAATAGTACCTCCAAAGATATTACATATGATATGTACTATTAATAATAAGCACCATTCTGTTGTGGTTGGTGAGAAAGTTTATGTAAATAACTTCTCACGATTGAAACTTTGCATAATGTACCACTTTATGTAAAAAGCATTATCAGCTTTGGAAATAGCTGTTTTACGAGGTGATTGAAAAATAACACTATGTAAACTCCAATCGTGATTTTACAAAATGGTAACATAGTGCGAACCACACGAAGTGCATAACCGGTGCATAACTCGGCTAAAACGGTGCAAAGTCGGTGCAGAGTTTGTGCAGAAAATAGACCCGCGGACCTCTCTTGGTGTGCATAACTTATTTTCAGCCAATTGACCTGGTTAAGTTATGCACTAGTTATGCACATGTTATGCACATACTAAAAGGGTAAAAAAACGTCACTGTGCGGTCAGGCTGCGGCCTTGACCAAAGAGCCTTTTTATGTTATGGTCAGGCTGTGGTTCAGGAGGTGCATTGTGAATCCAGGGATAGTTAAGTTCTGTGTAGGTATCTTGGGTTTGGCCGCTGATTCCATCATCGCTGATATAGCCATACGGGTCCGTAACCGCGAGAGCCTTAAAATGTACGAGACCGCGATCGAGCACGCGGCGAAAATGGAAACGGCTGTTAAGAACGGCGACGTGGATCCGGAGTTCGGTCTTAATATAATGAAAGGGCGGAGTCCCATGGAGGCCGCCATGGCCGCGATAGAAGCGGCGCCGGCTCAGTCTATTAACCAGGGTGAAGAAGGCTACTCAGGCACGTCGCAAGTAGCTGCTGCTGGGCGCGCTTGCGTGGCTTGTGGAAATGACCACTTCAGTACGGTATCCGGCCTCCTGGCCGAGGCCATGCGCTTCGCCCGGACCTCCGGCCTGGCGGATCCGGAAGTGGTTAAGCGCGTAAGCCTGGCCGAGGACGAGCTCAACGCTTTCGAGCGCGTCGACGCGGCCCCGGATAAAGTGACCGCCCTGCCGGCTGAAGAGCGCGAGATGATAACAGCCATGACCCAGGACTCCAGGAATATCAGGCACCGGCTCAGTGATCTGAAGGTCCCGGACGACCTGCTGCAGCTGGCAGCCGATGTTAAGAAGATGCGCGAAGGTTACAGGATGCAGGTCTTCGGACTGCAACTGGCACATAGTTAAAGGAGGCTAACGTGGAAAAAAATACCCCCATTGTTTTCGAAGGCGTGTCCGCGTCAAAGGTTATCAAGATAGAAGCGCCGGATAAACTTAAAATACCACTGGTGGAGCTCAAGTGCGGCGGGTGCCGGCGCGTCCTGGCGCTCTACGCCATCGTCGAAGGAAGTGTCGTAGTGAAGTGTAAAAGATGTAAAGCGTGGAACGCTATTGACATACACAGCGAAGTGCAGGATAATGGCGGTGTAAAGGTCGAGTAGGCATCAGGCCAGACAACAGGCATAAGGCCACCACCGCTCCGGGGTTACGGAGTAATATAAGAAGGAGTGCTGAAATGATAATCACAAGTTTCCGGTCAGTAGGCTACCTGAAATCCCGCCCCCGGGCCCATAAACTCGAGGGCATCACCACAAAGCAGCATGCCGGCATGGTTATCGCTGCCAACCCGAAGCCTTATCCCATCAACTCGGCCCAGAAGGCTGTTCGCGACGCCGCGAGGTCTTGCGGGATCAAGAAAGGCATGAGCCGCGCCGCGCTGGTAACAGCAATGCGCACCTGCATCCCCGGCAAGTTCGGTAAATAAGCAGCCGGTGAGGCGACAGAATAGGACATAGAACGGGAGGTTTGACCTCCCGTTCTATTTTGTTATAATAGTGGTATGTCAGACAAGACGCGAGGACAACCGGGGTTTGCCGTTCACAAGCTGCCGTCGAGCTACGAGCTTACTTCTCAGCAGAAGCTGATGAAGGACGCGGCGCAGGCCTGCGGTATCCGCAAGGGTATGACCCGGGGCGAGCTTTTGGAAGCTATGAATAACTGCGTGCCGGAGTTCTTCCGGCAGAAGAAAGGGGAGGCTATGCCAAGTGAAGGGAAGAAAGCAATCAAGGTTTACCATTCACCACACTGTAACTCATGCCACCAGGTGACAGATCTGCTGGGTAAAGGCCGATTCGAGTCAAACATCAAGGGCGACGTGCCCGTGGATCTCGTCGACGTGACCAGCGAAGAGGGATTCCGCGAGATAGGAGAAGCCAACCTTGACAGCGTGCCGGCAGCCAAATACGATGGCAAGACCTGTAAGCTCGGTATAGATGAGGAACAGCAGATAGTGGTTATTGAGTGCCCGGTATCTGAAGACGCCGCTACTCCCGGGGAATAAAGAAGTGGCAGCCGTGGGCCAGCGGATCGTCGCACGGGCATATGAGCCCTGAGTTATCCGGCTTCAAACATAAACAGGTGTTGTTCACTATAGAAATCACCACGTTATTGACCTTTATCTTGCTGTGGATCTTGATAGAATTACGCTCTTCCAGGTTTCTGAGCTGCGCGAGAACGCGCTGCCCCTCCTCATCCAGCGGCTCTTCTTCCTGCAGGACGATTTCCTCTATAACGTTTTCTGGTATCAGCTTCAGTATGCGCTCAACGCGCTCGAGACGCTTCTCCTGTTCTTCGGCGATGTTGTAGAGCTCCTGGATGGACGGCGGCAGCGGGAAAGCTCCGGAACCGTTTCGGTGTTGAGATCTCGACACGATATTGAGATCCGGGTCGACATCATGCAGTAACTGTTTCAGTGTCTTTTTCTGCATTGCGTTTAAAACTTTGTAAAATTCTGCTGATTTTATTAGTGGACTAGTATAGCTGAAAAGTAGTCCACTCACGTACTAATATTTCTGCATTTTACCGGATTACCGGGTATCGATAATTTCGTTGTACTTTCGCCTACAGAAATATTAGCGGCCATCCACCCACTTTGCAAGAGCGTTGCAACCGCCGCATCTTGTAGACATAACCCATCCCGGGTCACTGTTGTCGAGGATAACTCCTTCGCTATCTACAACCTCGATCTTTACCCGGTTTATAATATAGCGACTCTTGTCTTTACACGACTCTTCATGATCTGCTTTGTATGGCACTACGTCCACCCCCTCTCTTTCTTAATCGCGGTCCACGCAACGTTGAGTCTCTTGGCCATGGCGTCGTTCTGTGTGCCGGTGTCCGGGTGGTATATCTTCATCAGGTCCCTGTACCTCTGTTTAAAGGCTTCCTCCGTGGCGTCGCGCCCGAGGCCGAAAAGCTCGTAAGGCGATATCGGCACCGGCTCCGGGGGCGGGATAACGTGGAAGTAAGACTGGTGCGGAGGCAGCTGCCGGGGCTCGGCGCCCTGGCGGTTAAAGAACTTGTCGGCGGCCTCTATGATCTGCGGCGCGTTCTTAGTAATGGTATCGACCATCTCCGTTAGTATGCGCAGGCCGTCGCTAAAGCCGTCAATCTTTGTTTTCTGTGTCTTCTTCTTCGTCATGGCCGAGTAACCTGCCTATCGAGCGTAAGAACTGCTTACCTGTAGATATTATCCCAGACCTCTCTACATTGTCCAGCAGGTCCGCGGCGCGATCCGCCAGGTTGGCCATCTCTTCCTTTTCGGGTGTTTTGTCATTCTCCTGCATATTTCACCTCATCCACGGCCATACAAACCGTATCTCTCCAGTTTCAGACAACTCGAAATACTTCACCACTTTGAAGCGGAGGAGTATCATGCCGAGTTTCAGTTTGGCGATGTTCGCGTCGTTAATCATAATTCATATACCTTTAGCCGTCGCCGTCGCCGTCGCCGTCGCCGGAGCCGTCGCCGGAGCCGGAGCCGGAGCCGGAGCCGTAGCCGTCGCCGTAGCCGTAGCCGTAGCCGTAGCCGTAGCCGTAGCCGTCGCCGTAGCCGGAGCCGTAGCCGTCGCCGTAGCCGTAGCCGTAGCCGTAGCCGTCGCCGTAGCCGGAGCCGTAGCCGTCGCCGTCGCCGTAGCCGTCGCCGGAGCCGGAGCCGTAGCCGGAGCCGGAGCCGTAGCCGTTCATCTTTGCCATACCGGCACCTCTGATATTGATTGACGTGCTTTTTCCGTACATGGCAGTATTTCGCACCACCCTGCTATCTCTATAGATGGCACGACGCAGGGGAATTTGCAGTTTTGTGGGGCCTTAACTCCTTCTGCCGCTAATTGTGATAACGAAGCCGCTCCGTCCCAGTACCATAACCTTCGGCTATTGAGTAGTTCGACTGCGTGATCCGTTTTGCTTTTAAGATAGCCTGCATGGCAGCCTGCACCTGTAGACCTGACTATGACGTATGGCAGCCCTTCGACGCTATACACTAGTTTTTCCGCGCCTCGTCTTACGTATTCCTGGCCGTTGATAACAATAGTGTCATCCATACTTGTAGCCTCCCCTTTTTAAATTTGTCGTTTCATATACCTAAAGGTATATTGACAAAGGTATTATAATCGTGTATTTTGTAACTGTCAAGTTTTTCTTGTGGGTTATATGAAAACAGTTATCATCGAATATTATAACAGCCACCACCGCAAGTTCATCACGTTCTTTCGCGGTGACGAGGATCTCGCCCGGGAGTTCATGACGCTTCACGGGCGCCTGCATCGCGTATACCGGATATCTATGGAGGAAGAGAATGGCACGCCGGCGCAAGGAGAAGCCGCAGCTGCAGTTTGATTTCATGATATTCCCGGAAGGCTGCCGTAGAGCTTGCGATGTGCCTTTTGAGGAATGCAGTAAATGTGGTCTGGATACTATGGACCATACGGTAGATCTTAGTTTTCAGGATAAGAATTATATGTTGCAGTACGGCCAGCAGGCTTTTTGCCAGGTGTGCCTGAAGGATTACGAGCGGCTGCACCCGGGCACGATAGCAAAAATGAGGCAGAGGGAGGGTCAATGCCAACCGGTATAAATAAGACAAAAATCGAGTGGTGCGACTACACCTGGAACCCGATCACGGGTTGCCTTAAGCGCTGCCCTTATTGCTACGCCATGCGCATAGCGGAGCGCTTCCGCGGCACACCCGCCTTTCCAGACGGCTTCGACCCAACGATCCACCGCGACAGGCTGAAATCGCCCTTTTATCTCAAAAAGAAAGGTCAAAAGATATTCGTGTGCTCCATGGGCGAGCTCTTTATGGATAATCATGAAACTTGGACCAGTGACGTATTAGATACTATTACCAAGTGTGACAATCAGACGTTTATTACCCTTACAAAGCAGTCGAGCAATCTCTGGCAATGGTCGCCCTTCCCTAAAAACTGCTGGGTCGGGGTCAGCGCTACATGCGAGAATGACGTAGTGAACGCCTGCAGGGACCTGTGCCACGCGCAGGCACCCGTTAAGTTCCTTTCCATTGAGCCTTTGCTCAGGTGGGATAAACATGGGCGAATGGAATGGTTTAGATCAGCCATGGCGCTGGGCCGGATCAAGTGGATAATCGTCGGGTCCCGGACCAACCCTTATCGCCCGCCGGCGCGGGAGGCCGTCGACGAGATAGTGCGCGGCGCTGATGAGTGCGGCGTGCGAGTCTTCTTAAAGAATAATCTGCAGACGCTCTACCCGGGCGAAAAGCTGAGGCAGGAGTGGCCTGATGAATAAACTTAAATTACCGCCAGTCAGACTGAGATTCCTAGAAAAGACTTATCCTCTGGCTAAATTAGATCCAAAGACTCATGAATTGAGAAAAGATGGGGTGCTCGAGGTTTGGAAGTTGGAAGACGGAAGATATATGGCAGAGGTAAGACATGACTGATTTTGAGAAGATAATCAAGATTACCAGGATGGCGAAGGAAGATGCGCGAAGAACCCAAGAGAATTCTAAGGAGCTTGCAGAAAAACTAGGTGAAAAGTCAATATTAGCTACAGTTGCCGGATTAGGTATGGTATTTGTACATATACAAGATATTGGAGAAATATTCCCTGATGTTAGGCAATACGTAATTGCCGCCAAGTGGTATAACACCGTATTCCAAATGAGAATGGAGCGCTAATGGCGCTGACTAAAACTCAAAAAGAGAATATGCTGCAGAAGTATGCGGACTCCCTCTCCAGCGACGAGCATACAAAAGGCCTTTTGGTGGGTTTTTGCCGCGACTTCCTGGATAAGATCAAGTATCGCGATCCGAACCGGGCCGCAGTCATGGCCTACATGAAGTACCTCAAGGATAGCGACTACGCCGACAGCAGCATAAACCTCAAGTTTAGGACGCTGCGCCGCTTCTTCCTGGCCAACGGCCTCGAGTGGCCTTTCCGCAGCAACGAGA
>JAQUQE010000028.1 GCA_028716225.1 Dehalococcoidales bacterium
TCCAAGAGTCGGCTCAAAAAGCCTCTCAGCCCTGCGGCACCCCTAGCGGTCTAGCCTTATTATATTATATAACTTTAATTCAAAAATAACACAGGCCTGACAAAAATGCAAAGCGCCTAGCCAGCAACAGCCGCTGTTCTGCTATAACACTGGCAGTGGTATAATCCTTAAGGTAATACTGGTTAGTGAAATCGGGAATATCTCCAATGACAATTATGGAAAGCCTGGAAGCCGGGGCTGGAAGATTAGGGCTTCAGCTTAGCGCGAAGCAACTCGAGCAGTTTCATACCTACTGGGAGGAGATGGTAGAGTGGAACCGGCGTGTGAACCTTACCAGTATAACCGGTTATCAGGAGGTGCAAACCAAACACTTCCTTGATTCTCTCACAGTGTACCTGGCCTGGCCGCCGTCAAGGGCTAACGCTACCACACGTATTATTGATGTCGGCACTGGCAGCGGGATACCGGGAATACCTCTTAAGATCGTGTTCCCCGGGGTATGCCTGGTGCTGCTTGAGGCTACCGGGAAAAAGGCGGCCTTTCTGCATCATATCAGTAATAGGCTGATGTTGGCCGATGTTGAAGTAGTTACCGGCCGGGCGGAAGATACTGCCCAACAAAGACGATACCGGGATAGTTTCGACATTGTGGTCTCCCGCGCTGTAGCTCCTCTGGTCACCCTCGCTGAGCTAGCCCTGCCCTTCTGTAAAGTTGGCGGCAGATTTATCGCCCAGAAGAAAGGGGCCCTTGTCCCGGAGATAAGCCGGGCGGAACGAGCAATCAAACTGCTGGGGGGAAGGCTGCGAGAGGTTATCAATATTGAACTTGAGGAGTTTCCCGATGATCGGCAGCTGGTAGTAATTGATAAAGAGCTGGCGACGCCCGGAGCTTATCCCCGCCGCCCCGGTATTCCGTCAAAGCGACCGCTATCTTAATACCCGTGCTGTACTTTAAACCAGGGTTTGCTTATTACCAAAGATGTGTTATAATATTTCAGTTGCAGTCAAGTAACGACCTACGGTAATAGTAGGGAGGACGCTAAAGAGATAGCGACAGTTGAATAGCCTTCTGGTGGTTAGAGCGAGGTGGCACCACCCGTTCCCATCCCGAACACGGAAGTGAAACGCCTCAGCGCAGACGATACTTAAGGGGCAACTCTTTGTGGAAAATATGCCACTGCCAGAGGGCTTTATCTATTCGGTCAAAGCAATCCGGCCTTCGTTTTGACCTTTTAGCACCGGTGTTTTATAATCTACTCAGTAGTCCTATTTACTGCTATAGTATAGGCTGGTCTCGGGGTAGAAAAGATGGCCAACAGATTTGAAAAATTCTCGGAAC
Organism: Dehalococcoidales bacterium; assembly: GCA_028716225.1. Classification (NCBI taxonomy): domain Bacteria; kingdom Bacillati; phylum Chloroflexota; class Dehalococcoidia; order Dehalococcoidales; species Dehalococcoidales bacterium. Next base: position 1,339 of record JAQUQE010000028.1, read on the forward strand.
GAGCCCGCAGAGTCCTTACCCTAGCGCAGGAAGAAGCCCAGAGCCTTAACCACAGCTATATTGGGACTGAGCATATTCTGCTCGGTCTGGTGCGTGAAGAAGAAGGGGTAGCCGCTAAGGTTCTGATCAATCTGGGCGTAGGCTTGAGTAAAGTACGTGCTTCGGTGGAGTTTGTTACCGGGCGTGGTGATAAGCCCGGCGCTACTGAGACCGGCCTGACGCCTAGAGCCAGACGGGTTATTGAGCTGGCCATCGACGAGGCACGCTACCTCGGCCATAATTACATCGGAACAGAACACCTTCTGTTAGGTCTGTTGCGTGAGGGAGAAGGGATAGCCTTCGGCGTGTTGGACAGCCTGGGAATTACTATCGACCGGGCGCGCACCGAGGTGGAGCGCATTCTCAGTCAGACCCCGCCTAAGTCCAAAACGACCCGCAGTGTCAGCCGGACTCCTGTCCTGGATCAGCTGGGCATCAACCTTACTGAGGCAGCCCGATCCGGTAAGCTCGACCCGGTTATCGGCCGGGCTAAAGAGATTGAGCGGGTAATTCAAATCCTCAGCCGCCGTACCAAGAATAATCCGGCCTTGATTGGCGAACCAGGAGTGGGTAAAACGGCAATTGTTGAGGGGCTGGCCCACCGTATTGTTGCCGGGGATGTCCCGGAAACACTGGAAGATAAACGTCTGGTTACGCTGGATATCGGAGCGGTGGTTGCCGGAACAAAATACCGCGGCGAGTTCGAAGAGCGCCTGAGGAAGATTATTGACGAAATAAGGACCGACGGCAACTGCGTGCTATTTATCGATGAATTCCATACTATGGTAGGCGCCGGGGCGGCTGAGGGGGCAGTGGATGCGGCTAACCTGCTGAAGCCGGCACTGGCCCGGGGCGAACTACAGTGTATCGGAGCGACCACTCTTGATGACTACCGGAAATATGTTGAACGTGATGCCGCTCTTGAACGCCGCTTCCAGCCGGTTTTAGTAGAGGAGCCCACCATTGATGAAGCCCTGGAGATCCTCAATGGCATTAAGGAGCGCTACGAAGAGCATCACCATCTGGCGATAAGTGATGAGGCGTTGAATTCAGCCGTGACGTTAGCCGCTCGATATATACCTGACCGTTTCCTGCCGGACAAGGCTATCGACCTTATCGATGAAGCAGCATCCAGGGTCAGGATCAGACACAGGACTATTCCGATGACCATTAAGGATGCCCGCCGCCTTGAGGACAGCGTACACCGGGACAAAGATGCCGCCTTAACTACTCAGCAATATGATTATGCTGCTGAACTACGCCAGCGTGAACTTCAACTTGAGGAGAAAATAAAAAAGCTGGAGGCGGAGTGGAAGGCTGAGCAGGAGCAGAACAAGCCGGTGGTGACCACAGAGGACATCGCTGAGGTAGTGAGTATGTGGATGGGTATCCCGGTAGTACAACTGGCTGAAGACGAGACTGCACGCCTGCTTGATATGGAAGAAGTGTTGCATCAGCGTATCATTGGTCAAGATGAGGCAATCAGTATGGTGGCTCGGGCGGTAAGGAGAGCAAGAGCCGGGCTCAAGGATCCCAGCCGACCGATAGGCAATTTCATCTTTCTGGGGCCGACCGGAGTCGGCAAGACGGAACTGGTCAGAGCCCTGGCTGAGTTCATGTTTGGTAGCGAGGAGACCCTCATCAGACTTGATATGTCGGAGTTTATGGAGAAGTTCGCCGTATCCCGTCTGGTCGGAGCGCCGCCGGGATATGTCGGCTATGAAGAAGGCGGCCAATTGACCGAGGCGGTCAGACGCAAGTCATATTGCTGCATCCTGCTCGATGAGATTGAGAAAGCCCACCCTGACGTGTTTAATATCCTGCTCCAGATATTTGATGACGGTCACCTGACCGATGCCAAAGGGCGGCGTGTCGACTTTCGCAACAGCATTATCGTGATGACCAGCAACATTGGTGCCGAGCTTATCAGGAAAGGCTCTACCATCGGTTTCGCCGTCAGCAGTGACGAGGCGAAGAACCGCCAGCAGGACTACGAGCGGATGAAAGACAAGTTGCTCGGGGAACTGAAGAAGACCTTCCGTCCCGAGTTTCTCAACCGGATTGATGGGGTAATCGTATTCCATCCCCTGAATAAAGAACACATTCGGAAGATAGTTGATTTAATGCTGGCGGTAGTAACCGAACGACTGGCTGAGAAATCAATCAAGCTCGAGGTAACTGACGCCGCCAAGGATTTCCTGGGCGAGAAGGGATATGACGAGGTCTTCGGGGCGCGACCACTGCGACGGGTTATTCAGGATATGGTAGAGGACAAACTCTCGGAAGGCCTGCTGAGCGGCAAATTCCAAGCCGGAGATACCGCTGTAGTCGACCTGGAAAACGGGGGGATTGTAGTGCATCCGGCAATCGTAGGTGCTACACCCGGAGAAGGAAAAACTTGACTCGTTGGACCGGGCTAGTCTAACAAGTTATAAAAGGGGCGGGGGAATTAGATAAGCAAGGCAGTTAAGGTTTAGCCTACCGGATAGTGTAAACCTGGCCTCGCTGGTATGAAGGGTGGAGCCTCATTAGGGAGAAAAAGTCCACCCTTTCCTTTTACCCAAAATCAGAACAAACAGGATGGCCGGTAAGATATGGCAGTAGATTGGGGGCAGGCTTTTCAGATTGGCGGTATTGGTTTCGGTACCGTGTTCCTGGTACTGGGTATTCTGGCCGCGACGATAGCACTGATAGCAACCGCGGTGCGAAGAATCGGCCGCGGCAAGAGAGAAGATAGCACTAAGGAAGGTGGCTAGAAGATGGCGCGAGAAACCGTCGAGGTCCCAATAACCGGTAAGATTACCTGTGTCAATGTCAAACCGGGGGATCAGGTCCAAGAAGGCGATGTAATCTGCATCCTGGAATCAATGAAGATGGAGAACCCGATACTGGCTCCGGTGAATGGCACTATCGACCAAGTAGGAGTTAGTGCCGACCAGGTGGTCAAGCCCGGTGATACAATCGCCGTTATCGAGTTCTAGTCTATCAAGAATAAACTGAGGAATTATGTTCGGCCTTTTTGAAACCGGCTTTGCCAGCTTTTACTGGGGTAACGGAGTAATGCTGGCTATTGGCGCCGTCTTTTTATATCTCGGCATCGCCAAGAAGATGGAGCCGCTGTTGCTGGTGCCTATCGGCTTCGGAGTGATCCTGGTGAACCTCCCTATCGGCGGCTTGATGGAATGTATCGTTCAGGGTAAAGTCGTCGAGGCATACACTATCGGCGGTGAGCCGGCCGGCCTGATTTCCCGTATATTCCACTACGGTCTGGTCTGGGAGTTGATACCATGCCTGATATTCCTCGGCCTGGGGGCGATGACCGATTTCAGTCCGGTAATTGCCAATCCCAAGACCTTACTCCTCGGCGCCGGAGCACAGTTCGGCGTCTACTTCGCCTTCTTTATGGCTCTACTGCTGGGTGCTGTCTTCCCCGATATTGGTATCGGCTTTGGTGAAGCCGCCTCTATCGGCATCATCGGCGGAGCTGACGGACCGACCACTATCTATCTCACCAACCGACTCGCCCCCCACTTCATCGGGGCTACCGCAGTAGCCGCCTATACCTACATGGCAATGGTACCCATCATTCAGCCGCCGATAATAAAAGCACTCACCACTAAAGCAGAGCGCGCGATATACATGAAACCACAATTACGCCCGGTTTCCCGGCTGGAAAAAATCCTCTTCCCGGTAACCGGTGCCATCATTATCATTCTCCTTGTCCCCAAATCGGCCCCTATGATCGGTATGTTTATGATGGGTAATCTGCTCAAGGAGTCCGGCGTTACCGACCGGCTGGCGGACACGGCGGCCAACGCCTTTATTAACATCCTTACCATTCTGCTCGGGATCTCGGTCGGCGCCTTTATGAGCGCCGGGTCATTTCTCAAGCCGGAGAGCCTGCTGGTATTCGGGCTGGGCATTACCGCCTTCGCCGTTTCCACCTTCTTCGGTGTAATGCTGGCCAAGTTCATGAACCTCTTTCTCAAAGAGAAGATTAACCCGATGATAGGTGCGGCCGGGGTCTCCGCGGTGCCCATGTCATCCCGGGTAGTGCAGAAGATGGGCCAGCAGGCTAACCCGCGGAACTTCCTCTTGATGCATGCCATGGGTCCTAACGTAGCCGGGGTCATCGGCACCGCTACCGCCGCCGGCATCTTCCTGGGCATGCTGGGCTAGATAATAAATAAGCAATCAGGGTAAACTGGAATCACGGAAAATTTTCTGCTAGAATAGTAAAGCTACACTTTAGCGAAAGTGGCCTTCACTTAATACAGCCATGGACGCTTCGTTCCGAGTGATTGGATAGTACCAAAAATATTAAGCGTAAATAACTTATGAAGAAAGCTGGCTGGCTTGTAGCTGTTGTCATAGTATTTTCTACCACTATATTTGGAGCTACCGGTTGTACCAGCAGCACACCTGTTGAAACGGAGGAACTAACCAGATTAGAAGAGACCCGTACCCTTATGGACACCTTCTTTACCATCACTGTCTATGCCTCCGATGAAGACAAAGCCCGAGAAGTAATAAACGCTGCCTTTAACAGAATGGAGGAAATAGAAAGGGAAGCCTCTATATTTGATGAGCAAACCGAGGCATTCAAGCTCAATCAGGATGGGCTTCTGGAAGCGCCATCCGTGGATTTTCGGCAGATGATCAACATGTCCCTGGACTACAGTCAGATTACGGACGGCTATTTCGATATCACCGTTCAGCCGCTGCTGGACCTGTGGCAGGCCGGTCTTTGGCAGGAGAGTGAGTCCGTCCAGCAGAGCAGAATAGATGAGACGCTGGAAGTGGTCGGGTGGAATAAGATAGGCATCGAAGATGAGAGGATATTCTTCACGGTGGACGGGATGGAGATTACCCTGGGCGGTATAGCTAAGGGCTATGCTGTAGATGAAGCATTAGACGTCGTTATTAATGAAGGCGTTGAACATGCTCTGATAAATGCCGGCGGCGATATGAGAATGCTGGGGACAAAGCCGCAAGGGGAACCGTGGCTGGTTGCTCTGGTCAATCCCGATGATACCAGCCAGAGCCTGGCCGAATTCAGTCTTTCTGATAAAGCGATAGCTACCTCGGGCAATTACGAGCGATATTTTAATCCGGAGAAAACGGCACACCATATCATTAACCCTAAGACGGGGTATTCGGCAGCGGAATGTATCAGCACTACCGTAGTAGCCCCGAGCGCGACTATGGCTGACGCCCTGGCTACCGGCATCTATGTCATGGGTCCTGAAGCCGGCATTGCGCTGATCGAATCACTGGACGATACCGAGTGTCTGATCGTTGATGCCGACCGTACGGTACACCTTTCTTCGGGGCTATCCCGGTACCTGGTGAGTGCTAGTTGAGGTGAACATATTGGCGATCAGGTTAAACAAGAAGAGTTCTCCTTACGGTGTCAAGGTTCCTGAACGCAAGTTCAGTGAGAAAAGTCCGATTGAGCCGGCGCCACTGCCGGAAAAGGTAGTCATACCCCTGCAGCAGAATATCGGAGCCCCCGCTCAGGCACTGGTTAAGAAGGGGGAAAAGGTCTTAACCGGTCAGAAGATAGCCGATTCGGACAAGTTTGTCAGTGCGCCGATTCATGCCACCGTATCCGGTGAAGTATCCGGTACCACCATGTTGGTCAATCCCCCCACCGGCCAGCTTATCGAGGCGCTGGTGATAACCTCCGACGGTGAAGACCGCTGGGTCGAACTAGATATTCCGCAAAACCCCGAGTCTCTCTCCGTAAAGGAGATCCTGGAGAAGGTGAGAGAGGCTGGTATTGTGGGGCTGGGAGGAGCTGCCTTCCCTACTCAGGTCAAGCTTTCGCCGCCCAAAGATAAGAAAATAGATACCGTCATCCTGAATGGCTGCGAGTGTGAGCCCTATGTTACCTCAGACCACAGAGTGATGCTGGAATTCGGAGAGAAGGTGTTATCCGGATTGAATATTATCAGAAAGGTGCTTTCTCCACAGATTACCTACATTGCTATTGAGGATAACAAGGAAGATGCCATCAAGCACATGGAAGAGCTGGTAGTCAGTCTGGGTATGGAGGACTTGAAAATAGTCCCCTTGAAATCGAAATACCCGATGGGGGCTGAGAAGACCCTCATCAATATGGTACTGGGTAGAGAGGTACCGATTGGCGGGTTGCCTCTGGATGTCGGAGTGGTTGTCCACAATGTAAGCACTGCCAAGGCAATTCATGACGCCGTCTTCGAAGGCAGACCGCTTATTGAGAGGGTGGTAACCGTCTCCGGCGCGGTGAAAAGCCCTAAAAATCTGCTGACCAGGTTCGGTACCCCCATCAGGACTCTTATTGAGTACTGCGGGGGAATGGCGGACAACGCCAATAAGGTCATCCTCGGCGGGCCGATGATGGGTATCGCCCAGTTCGACCTTGATTTCCCGGTCGTCAAGGGAACAAACAGTATACTGGTCAAGGAAGATGAACCGATCCGAGAACACGATTGTATCAGCTGTGGCATGTGCATCGAGGCCTGTCCTATGCGCCTGATGCCGACCATGCTGGCGAGATGTGCCAAGGATGGCAGATACGATGAATGTAAAGCGAACTACTACATAGATGACTGTTTTGAGTGTGGCTCCTGTACCTACACCTGTCCGGCAAACATCCCGATAGTGCAGTACATCAAGGTGGCCAAGAAAGAACTTGCGAAGAGGGTACCCAGTAAATGAGTGAAGTAAGGCAGCTCCTGGTCTCGCCGGGACCGCACCTCTGGAAGAAACTCTCGGTGAGCAAGATCATGTACCTTGTGGTGATCGCTCTCCTCTTTCCTACCGGTGCGGCAATACGTTTCTTTGGCTATCATGCCCTGTCGGTAATCGGCGTCAGCGTGGGTGTAGCCGTGCTTACTGAGTATCTGTGCAAGAAGCTGAAGGGCCAGGTCTTCGTAATGGACGGCAGTGCCGTGGTTACCGGCCTGCTCCTGGCCCTGATACTGCCACCGCTGATACCGCTATGGATGGTAGCGCTGGGCGCTGTCTTTTCTATCGCCATTGCCAAGGAAGCCTTCGGCGGCCTGGGGCATAATATATTCAATCCTGCTCTGGCGGGAAGGGCCTTCATGTCGATGAGCTTTACTCTGGAGATGACAAGCTGGGTCGCGCCGACCGGATTCGCCGCCGATGCCGTAACCACGGCTACTCCGCTGGGCGAGAGCTTCGTCTGGACGGCAGATAGGCTCTCTCTATATCAGGCGATGTTTCTGGGTAATACCGCCGGTTCGTTGGGAGAAACCTCGGCCCTATTCATACTGATCGGAGGCATCTTCCTTATCGGGTTCAGGCTGATAAACTGGCGGATTCCCGCAGTGTATATCGGAATGGTAGCACTACTCTCCTTTGCCATGGGCCAGGACCCCCTGTTCCACATCCTGGCCGGGGGATTGATGATTGGCGCCTTCTTTATGGCTACCGATTACGTTACCTCTCCGCTTACCAACCGGGGCAAGATAGTCTTCGCCCTTGCTCTCGGGGTATTAACCATGCTGATAAGACGGTTCGGCGGTATGCCGGAGGGAGTCTGCTATTCCATCCTGTTTATGAACGCCATAACACCCCTCATTGACCGCTATATTAAGATAAGACCATACGGTCTGATAAAGAAGGTGGAAGGTGCCGGCTAAGGACTTTCTGAAAAAAGCTTTCCCCGTAATTATTCTGACCGCAGTAGTGGCCATTTCGGTGACCGCGCTCACCTATACCGACCGCATGACCCGGGGTGAGATTGAGGCCCAGAAGGAAGCCCAGACGGAGAGCATGCTTTCTGAAATGTTCCCCGAGATGAGTCGATATGAGCTTAGCGATGATATCTACGCCATCTACCGGGATGAGGATGAGATCGGATATGCCTTTATTGCCATCGGAAAGGGGTATGGGGGCGATATTGATATTCTAGTCGGGCTTGAGAATGACACGACCCTGAAGGGTATTACCATCATTTCGCATAATGAAACCCCCGGCCTAGGCACCAGAATAACCGAGCCTTCTTTCACCGATATGTTCGTCGGAGTGAATATTAACGATGTGGCCCTGAGGAAAGACGGGGGGCAAATAGACGCCATAACCAGTTCTACGATAAGTTCCGTAGCCGTCATTGATGCCGTCAGGGCTACCGCTGTGGAGAAGGTCAAGTTAATCAAGGCTAGTGAGGAAGGGGGATAAAGATGGGTAAATTCGGCAAGGAGTTTGCCAAAGGGTTAATCATCTCTAATCCGGTCTTTGTACTTGCTCTTGGTTTATGCCCGACGTTAGCCATCAGCACCTCGATCGATAACGCATTGGGGATGACCCTGGCGGTTCTCATCGTACTGATAGGATCGAACGTAATAATATCTCTGATACGGAGGTTTGTCCCGAATATCACCAGGATTCCCATCTTTATCGTCATTATTGCCACGCTGGTTACCGTGGTTAACCTGATATTTCATGCCAGATTCCCCGACCTCTACGAGTCCTTAGGGATATTTCTTCCCCTGATTGTGGTGAACTGCATCATACTGGGCAGAGCCGAAGCCTTTGCCTCCAAGAACCCGATACTGCACTCGATCGCCGATGCGTTAGGTATTACCGTCGGTTTTATGTTAGCCCTGCTCATCATATCGTTCCTGAGGCAGATACTGGGCACCGGCAACCTGGCAGTATTCGGCACCCACCTCTTCGACCTGCCTGTCCTCAAGGAGCACCCGATAGTAATATTCATCCTGCCCCCGGGTGCATTCCTGCTAATAGGACTGATAATGGCGCTGTTCAAAAGGACGGGGGTGATTAAAGAATGAGCGAGTTAGCCGCCATTTTCATCGGCATGGTCCTTATCAACAACTTCATCCTGGTGAGGTTTCTCGGACTCTGCCCCTTCTTCGGTGTTTCCAAGAAAATAAGCAGTGCCATCAGTATGGGAGTAGCCGTCACCTTCGTGATGGCTGTTTCCTCCGTCGCCACCTGGCTTATTCGTCACTATATCCTGGTTCCTTACGACATTGAGTATATGGATATCGTCATCTATATCCTGGTGATAGCCACGCTGGTGCAGATTATTGAGCTATTCATCAAGAAGACCAATGCTAATCTCTATTTCGCCTTCGGGATATACCTGCCCCTGATTACGACGAACTGTGCCGTGCTCGGCATTACCCTGATCAATGCGACACAGGGTTATTCATTCACCGGCAGCGTCGTGGCTGCACTTGGCGGCGGGCTCGGTTTTACCCTTGTTCTGGCAATGATGTCAGGCATCAGGGAAAAGCTGGAACTGGCCAATATCCCCAAGTCGATGAGAGGGCTGCCAATAGCATTTATTACCGCTACGCTGCTCGGCCTCGCCTTCCAAGGATTCGGGGGAATGCTATAAACGGGCGACGCAATATTAATATTAATTAACATCATAATAAGTAGAGGACAAAGGGGTTATGATTATAGGTATCCTTACCGCTATCGGACTGGTCTGCGGGCTGGTAATATTCTTCGTCTACCTTAAGGTACCCCAGAAGGTAAAAGGGCTTGAGGAAACGGAAAAGATAAACTCCATCCTGCCCGGGATAAATTGCGGCGCCTGCGGATATGCCGGCTGTTTCGGCTATGCCCAGGCGATTGCCAAGGATGCCAACCTGGTACTGAAGACACCATGTTCCTCGGTGCTGCAGGACGCCGAAAGACTGAAACAGCTGGAGAAAATACTCGGTATAACCCTGGATGCGTCCGAGATGAGCAAGAAAGCCGTCGTCCGCTGCACCGGTAACTCCGAGGTTGTCTACGGTTACTCCGGAGCCCAAACCTGTAAGGGAGCGGCCCAGCTTCTCAGCGGATATAAGAAGTGTCCCTATGCCTGTCTGGGGCTCAATGACTGTGGGGAGGTATGCCCCCAAAACGCGATATCCATCGACCCGGAGAAGAACGTCGCCATTGTTGATACCGAGAAATGCACCGGTTGCGGACTCTGTGTTACCGAGTGCCCACAGAAAATCATTGATCTGGTCCCCGCCGGGACCAAGATAGCCTTTCTCTGTAGCTACAAACCGCTAAAGAGCATCCCGGGCCGCGACAGATGTGATTTCGGCTGTATTCACTGCCGCAAGTGCTTCAAGGCTTGTGAATATGAGGCGATAGATTGGAATAAGGATACCGCTCTACCCGAGTTCAATCAGGAGAAATGCACCCTCTGTCTTAAGTGTGTCGAGGAATGTCCGCAGCATACGCTGGCTGATTTTACCAGGGCCGGGAAAGAGGCCGAACCAGCTGCGGTATAACGAAAAGGGCTGCTCCAATTGTAAGCCTGCTTGATAATTTGTTCCGTATAATCTAGAATGTAGTCTCGGGTTAGATATAGAGGATCAGGGTAAAAGATACCTTAATAATTTATTCGGTAAATGCGGGTTATCGCTGGTAAAGCAAAGGGACATCGACTGAAAGCGCCGAAGGATGCTAGTATTACTCGCCCGGCGACGGATCTGGTGCGGGGAGCGATTTTTGCTATCCTGGAGACGATCGCCAATGACTGGAGAAGAGTGCTTGATTTGTTCTCCGGCAGCGGTGCCATGGGTATCGAGGCTTTAAGTCGCGGCGCCGAGTGGGTTGATTTTGTTGAGCGTGAACCGCGCTGTTGTGATATAATTAGACAGAATCTAGAAAAGACGAGGTTTACCGAACAGGCACATATCTACTGCCGCGATGTCGGCAAAGCAGCTCTCTTCCTGGATAAGGAGTATAGTATTATATTGATAGACCCCCCCTATTCTAATCCTTCCATAGGCAAGCTGGTAGCCCGACTGGCCGATTCCAAACTGGTCGGGGCAGAATCAATTGTAGTGGTAACACACTCCACTCGCACTCACCTGGATACGAACTACGGCACACTGAACCTTATTAAAGAGCGCCGCCATGGGGATAGCTGTATTTCCATTTATGAGAAGGAGGGCAGGTCTTGATTACCGCCATCTACCCGGGCAGTTTCGACCCGGTAACCAACGGACACCTTGATATCATCACCAGGGCATCTAAACTCTTCGAGAAGCTGGTTATCGGCATTTACGATAGACCGTCCAAAAACCTCCTTTTCACTACCGACGAGAGATTGGAACTGGTGCAGAAATCAATTACTACTCTGCCGCGTGTTGGCGTACGGGTCTTCAGTGGAATGACAGTCAGCTTTGCCAAGGAGATGAAAGCTCAGACCATAGTACGCGGACTGAGAATGAGTGCCGACTTCGAAAGGGAGTTCGACCTGGCTATGATGCAAAAAACACTATACCCCGAGATAGAAATAGTTTGTCTGATGTCAGACCTGAAGTATCAGTTCTTGAGCTCCAGCCTGCTCAAGGAAGCCGCCCGGCTGGGTGGTGATATCAGTGAACTTGTCCCCAGACACGTGGTAACAGCTCTTAAAGAGAAGTTCAGCAGCGGAGTATAGTTATTACGGAAAATTAGAGAACATTACAAAACAATTCCTAAAGGAAGAAAGGGAGGAAAGACAGGAGGTATCTATGTCATACAAAATTACGGATGAGTGTATTAGCTGCGGAGCATGCGAGCCGGAATGCCCCAACGAGGCAATTACTGAGGGTGAAACAATCTATGTGATTGACCCCGCGAAGTGCACCGAGTGTGTCGGTAGCCACGAAGAATCCAAGTGCGTTGAGGTATGTCCGGTTGACGCCTGTGTACTCGACCCTGATCATTCCGAGACTAAAGAGAAACTCCTCGAGAAGTGGCGCGGTCTGCACCCGGGTAAAGAGCCTGCCGAAGGAACCTTTTAAGCGAAAATATAGCGATGAAAATACTCCCTCGGCTGGTCTCATTTGGTCCGGCGGGGGTCGATCGCTACTACCTCGGTACGGTGACTTTTGCTGTCTGCGGAATCGGTTAATCGAAGAAAGACCGTACCGAGTCAAAATCTTGGGGCAGTAGAGCCAGCACCCTGGGGAAGGTGCCCAGTAGTATCGGGGCAATGCTCGACTGGGCAACGGCCCCCGGGGTGCCGATATACTTGACCCAAACCGCCAGAATAGCACCGCAGAACATAGCCCCCAGGATAAAGCCGAGGACAGCACCGACCAGTCGGTTTGCCCAGCCCATCATCATTGCCGAGGCAGCTGTCTCCAGCAGGCGTGCCAGTAGTGCTGCAACGACCATTATACCGATAAATATGATGGCAAAGGCGGCTACCTTTGCCCAGGTAGGTGAGGAGATAAACGTCAGGTACTGAGAAAATGAGGTATAGTAGCGTCCCGCCACCACTATGCCGACTATCAGCCCGGCCAGGGTCAGTGCCATCTTGATAATCCCTTTTCGCAGGCCGATAAAGGCGCTAATTCCGATCACGACAATAAGAACGATATCAAGCCAGTTCATAGCAGCCAAGTTTGGTTTTTCCTTATTTTAATCACCCGTAGTGAAGTGCGTCAATGGGATTCAGCCTGGCTGCTCTCATTGCCGGATATATCCCGGAGACAATACCGATGATAATAGCCACCGATATGGCCAGGGCGACGATATCCGGTGATACCACAGCGGGAATGTTGGTACCGGAGATAGTTATACTAGAAGCAATACGTGACATGAACCAGCCGCAAACGATACCAATGCTGCTACCGACCAGACTTATCACTGCCGACTCTAGAAGAAACTGGACCAGGATATCCCGCCGTTTGGCTCCCAGAGCCTTACGGATGCCTATTTCCCGGGTCCGCTCGGTTACCGAGACCAGCATAATGTTCATAATGCCGATGCCGCCGACGAGCAGGGATATCCCGGCAATAGCCCCCAGGAATATGGTGAAGACCCCGGTTACCTGAGTGAGCATTGATGATACCTGCTCCTGGCTGACGACGATAAAGTCATCCTTCTCATCGGAATCAATGCGGTGGCGCTTTCTTAAGACGGTTTCAATATCTTCAATTGCCCCGTTGATAGCGTCAGAGCTGGTGAGTTGGACCGAGATTGACTCGACGGCATCCCCGCCGCTGGTGATTTGCTGGGCGAAGAGCTTGGTCTGGAAGGTTGTTATCGGAGTTATGGCGATATCGTCCATATTGATCCCCATAACTGCCCCACCCTTGGACTCAAGCACACCGACCACAGTGAAACGCTTCCCCTTGATTTTAATCCTCTCGCCGAGCGGGTCGGCCGAGCCAAAGAGCTCTTTCGCTGCGTTATCACCGAGCACGACCACCGTATCCCGCTTGGCTACATTGCGATCGGTAAAAAACTGGCCATGGGCCAGCGTATAATTGCTGGTCTGTTGAACAGCGGGAGTACTGCCCTCAATCATTGCGGCAAAGCTCTTGTTGCCGGCTACCAGCTCGGCATAGTTTGTGTTGCTCGGTGCGATAGCTACCACCGAGGGAATATCGGCCAGAGCCTCGGCATCATCCATGGTAAGGCTCTGTGTGGCGAATTCAGGAGACAGTCCGGCAAAGCCCGGGGCATCGGGGTTATGCGGCTGCACCCAAACGACATTGGAGCCCAGGTCCTCGAAGGTAGAAGTAATCATCGTCTCGGCACCCCTGCCGATTGACATCAGCCCGATAACCGCAGCAACCCCGATTACCATGCCGAGCATGGTCAACCCGGAGCGCAGCTTATTGGCGGTCAGTGATTTCAGGGCAGCGGCCAGTGAGTCCCTGAATTTCATAAGCTGACTATCTCCCCGTCACAAATCCGAACGATACGCTGCGCCTGCGCAGCGATATCCGACTCGTGGGTAATCAGGATTATCGTCTTGCCTTCTTGATGCAGGTCATGGAAAATATCCATGATATCAGCACTCGATTTGCTGTCGAGATTGCCGGTAGGTTCATCGGCCAGAATAATCGGCGGGTTATTAATCAGCGCCCGGGCAATAGCGACCCGCTGCTGCTCGCCACCCGACATCTCGGTAGGTTTATGGTCAACCCTCTTACTTAAGCCTACCCGCTGTAGAGACTCGATAGCACGCTGCCGCCGGTCATGAGCACCGCCGCTGTAGATAAGAGGGAGCTCCACATTGGAGAGAGCGGTAGCGCGCGGCAGCAGGTTGAAGTCCTGGAAGACAAAGCCTATCTTCTTATTTCTCACCTCGGCCAGCTGATTATCATTAAGCTGGCTGACATTCACCCCCTCAAAGAAGTAGCTGCCCGAGGTGGGCTTATCGAGGCAACCGATTAAATTCAGCATGGTGGACTTACCGGAGCCCGAGGCGCCGATGATGGCCACCATTTCCCCCATATTTATGGAGAGGCTGACTCCCCTCAGGGCGTTAACCTCCACCTTACCCATACGGTAGACCTTGGTCACCTTATTAAGCTCGATCATACTGCGGGACATATCCTCATCCAATCGGTCCGGTCTTAGCCGAAGAAACCGAACCCATCCGACTCCGAGCTGGTCTTGACCGAGACAACCACTATCTCTCCTTCGGCAAGCCCTTCCTTAATCTCGGTCTGAAAGCCGTCGCTGATGCCGATAACTACCGGCCGCTCCTCAATCTGCTCGTTAACCAACACGTAGACCACCGGGCCGCCTTCGCTGTAGCTGATTGCCCGGTCGGGTACCAGCAGGACATCACTTCGTTCCGTGCTAATGGTATCGGCGGTGGCACTCATACCGACCTTGAGTTTTGTTCCCTCGGGAACATCAAAGCTGATCCGGGCGTTGTAAAGCACCACACCGGCCTCTACGATCGGTACGGAAGCGATGGAGGTAACCGTACCCTCAA
>JAQUQE010000029.1 GCA_028716225.1 Dehalococcoidales bacterium
TAGCTCTTTATCCACAGGCCGGTTGAGCTTTTGACGAAGCATGTCGACTCCAACTCGATGTCTCTTCTTGACTTCATTATATTCAGCCTCCGTCAAAACATCCGCACGCCAAACGTAGCGCACCATACCATCGAGCTTGATCGCCACGGCTCTCCCGCTATCCGTATCACCAAACAACTTTGGCTTGTCCTCCATCTCGGACAAATATTGCTCAATTTTTTTCGTGTACTTTACCTTCTCGGCCTTCGTAAATTTGGGGTACTTTTTCACAACCTTTTCCTGCGGATTGTTAAACGCCATAGTCCGTGACAACCAAACAGGAAATGTTGCCCTCGCCACTTCTGGATTGATCGGCTTGGCCATCGCTATCTCGGAATGATAATTCTAGGCTTGTCGGCTGCTATCTTTGCAGCGTCAAGGCTCTCATTTGCCGTCGTGATAATCCTTGAAACATTATCTACTCGTTCGGCAGTTTCTTTGCGCCTGTTTTCCATCGCTTCCCGCATTGCCCCAGCAAGTGCAAGGTTCTCCTCCAGCCCCATAGGCTCGTTTTCGTCGTCGACATCCGGATAAATTTCGTCCTCAATCGATTCGTGATGATAGAACAGAGTCGGCGGCTCCTGGGGCATTTCCACCACCCGAGCCTTCGTGACAATGTTTGCCATCTTCATCTTAGCCTTGTCCGACCAGGCCACACCGGGAGATTCTTGAGGTACATCTCCAATCATCGTAACGCCAGCCTCGGCATGTGCCGGTAGCGGATTGTCCCCATATGCAGACTTACACTCGGCTTCGTCCGCAAACACCTCTATCACCATACCGCCTATCTCCTCATCCGGCGTATCCACAGGATACTTGACGACATAGACTTCGATGTCTTCTTGCGTCAACATGTTCTCTTGGCCACCTACCGATTCCGCTACTGACCCATCGATATCCCTCGGAACCAACCCCAACGGCAAGACCGTCCCCGGAAACAGCACCCACAAATGGGTGTTTTTCAAGTCCTGCTCCCGCCACCTCGCCGGGAATATCTCCACGCCATCAGAGAAATCCGTGCACAATTCCTCCTTGACTTTCTGCTTGAATCGATACGGTATCTCATCGTGCCGCGTTGGGTCACTCCACGATATGATTAGGTGCGCGACCTTCGATGGCTTACCGTCCTTGTCAAAAAATCCTGGCGACGTAGTTTCCTTGACGAACACCGTGACTAGGTGGTTTTGAAACACTGCCACGACTCCGTTCGTCTGGGCATCAGGCGGAACCTGAACCGGAATCATTGCCTTCCAGGGTTTGTATTTTGCGTTGCGGTCGCTGACCTGCCTTATGTCTCTCTTTTTCATTGCATCACCTAAACTTCACGGAAATCTCGACCTTGATGCTCTTCCTCGGAATGCCGTTTTTGAGAACATAGACTACCTCATCGGCCGATCCATGGTAATCCGCGACCTTGGCAGCACATTCCGCTTGATCCGCAAACGGAATAATATACCATTTCTCATCCGAGCCTTTGACCACGATGCACCACGGAGAGTTCAGCTTACCCAAAGCCCCAACAGGGTCCGGTGCGTCGCTGACTATTTTCTGAATATCTTCCATCGGCAACTGAACAATCATCTTCCCTTCCATCTCAAGCCTCCATCTCTTTCTCTTCGGCAACCGCCTCTAAATAGAGGATACGTTCTTCCATGGATTTCATCTGCAATTTATGCCTAGCAGCCACATCCCATGCCAATCTGTTGTGCTTTTTGTTGACAATTCGCCCGATGATATACCCGATCAGCGTACCCACAACAAAACATATTGAAAACCACAACAGCATTCAGCCTCGCACAGATAATACAGCCCTACGTCTGATTGTTCAACTCTTTTTTCCAATCCGGTAAGCGCCCCAGGACAAATACCGACGCTGCATGAAGCGGACTCTTGGCAATACACTGTAATTGACCACATGGACCGCTAGGATACCCAGAAATACCGAGCCACATTGGCAGTGCATCTTCGGGCTCCACGCCCTCAGAAAAAAGACGTGACATCATACGGCACGAATCCTCAACCCACGACCGCGCAAGGTCAAAGTTTGAGGTTTCCAAAACCGCCATAGCCTCACTCTTCGGCAAATTGTCGTGCTCCCGGTATGCCCCGCGAGACAATGTAATGTCTATGTGCACCAAGCGATCACCCATGAATGCCGTCTTGACATATATATCATCGGCTCCAATGCTCAGCTTTTCAGTCCACCCCGGCAAACCATTGTCGCTCGAGATCGCATCATCCACTTGGTTCTTGAAAGAATTCATTCTTTACACCTACTATTATTCGTTTATTAACAGCATCTATCTCCTGGTCTATCGCCGCATCAATCTCCTCATCGGTGATTCCCGGCTGATAAACTCGCAGCATGTCCGACAAGACATTCCGAGTCGCGATAAGCTTCATAAGGGCAGAGTCAAGCTGATATTCGAGCGCACGGTTTACGCCCATATCCACTATCCTATCCCATCGAGCCTTCATTCACCCACCATGCTGCACAGTGACGCATGAAGAGACATCGCCTGGCACTCAATTTCATTGGCCGTATGATACACGTTAGCCAAAGACCGCATATACGCCTCCGTGATTTGTATTTTCAGCAAAGACCTTTCGTACTCGGAATGGTTATTCTGATCAACCATACTCAAGAGACGTTCCTTTTGTTGCCCCGCAATAAATGTGAGATTTTTGAACGCATCAGCCGCTACGCTGCTTTTCCACACCTTATCAACGTTATCAGCCACCATCCACCTCTTTTACTGCAAAGGTAGCGCACTTGAGTGCGCCTATCAACCTCCAAAATCAGACACCACTTGCTTTGCTTTGCGCTTTAAGTATCTGCGCCACGCAACCAGACGATTTGTATCCCCCTCGAAATCCTGATCCACAATACGCTGCCAGCCCTTCTGCCACGATTCTAGGCGGTCCTTAGCCTTTTGCTTGGCGATGTGACACGACCCGGACATGTAATACCTAACCCCTTTTTCCAGGGAACCACAGTACCTCCGCCCCATGTCAAGAAGCAACCCCATGCACTCTATGCCGCCCCTCGGAGTCGATAGGTCATACCCAGCAGCCTCGCAGGTCTGGCGAGCCTTTCCGTGCGCTTGGCTGTACCCCACCTCACCCCGACTCTTGCCTATGGCCCCCTCGTCAAAACTCGCCTCCCGGAATATCGCGTGTGCAAGAAAAGATGGCTCCAGGTCGCGCTTGGCTCCAATTTCCTCGATGTCCTTCACGACCGCATGAAGCTTATCCTCGTTTTTGAAAAATTCGTGGTGGGGGTCCAAGATAAGCAAAAAAAGTATAAATTGTGCAAGCATGATTATCCTCCGTTTTTTGTTTGGTATCCCGCATCATGCCAGCTACCAACCAAAAAGTCCAGTTTGAGCCACGGAGATGCCCTCCCTACTCACCCTCGCGCTTGGCCACTACTCTTCCCCGGTTCCACCAAGCATCCCGGCTAAGAGTCGCCTTAGAGAATTCTAGGGCTGCGCTGATCGCGACTCTTGCTAGAATAAAATCGGGCGTATTTGATAAGTTCTCAAACGACACCCGATTAAAACACTCCGCTACTTCACGCTCGAGCTGTTGCATCTTGTCATCCGATAATCCAAACGCATTTGCTGAATTATCTGCCTTCTCTGCCTGAACGTTTTCCATTCAAACTCCATCCTTTGGGTCATCCTTCGACTTCATTCAATCTCACGAAAACACTATTCTCTAAATCAGGAACCCTAACGTTTCCAAACGCGTGAAAATGCGCCAAGATTACTAAGTCTTTAGGCCCTTTGTGCAGAATAACGGGAATACCAAGACAAGACATGAAGCCTGGACGAGCATCGGTGTGTACGTCTGCACCAAGCTCTTTGATAAGCCTAGCTACATCGCTAGTCAGTAGCTGCCACTCCCCTGGCCTAATCTCCTTGGGAAAGGATATTGTTATGCCCATCACTTACCTCCATTCGAGTCTATAGAGGCTACCATATCGAGCAATTGCTGCCGAATAATACATAGCTTCCCCTCGGCATTAGAAGCCCTCGTATTATACACAGCCTGCGACTCTCCATGGGGCCGTACCTCTACTCCTATGCACTTCAAAAACTCTACTTGCTCATCCGTAAACTTGTCCATGTAATCACAGCACCACTAGTGGCACTCGCAGAGTCCGCCGTTGTAGGCGTATGGTCCATCCTTCCCCGGTGGATCATGCGAGCCATAATGGCTTCCCGGCTCCCCATGCCAATTCCCATCGCCATCGCCGCAACAATCACAGGCACTCATGTCAGTCTCATCCCTGTGCGCGCGAATCCAGGCCAAAATCAATTCATGGTCCCCATTCAATGAGCTGACCTTATCGTCATAATTGATGAAACCAGATCCACCACACCTCGTACAAATCATCACCCACCCCCGTCAACCCATATTGAGGAGCCGCTGCGAAATTTCTTGAAGGTCTCTTTTCAGATAAAGAAACGCTTCCTCTCTGTAGGCGACAGCTTCACCGCTATTCTGTCGCTCTGCATTCGCCGCCTTCATGGCCTCGACCTCGACCATGATGCCGTTCATCTGCGCTATCAAAGACCACATTAATTCCATTGCTTGCCTCCTATGCGCCTCACCTTTCGCCTAGCCATGACGC
Source organism: Dehalococcoidales bacterium (assembly GCA_028716225.1). Lineage (NCBI taxonomy): Bacteria > Bacillati > Chloroflexota > Dehalococcoidia > Dehalococcoidales > Dehalococcoidales bacterium. The sequence goes on from JAQUQE010000029.1 coordinate 4,679, forward strand.
CTCCCACGCGCCATCCTTCCCGGCGTTAGCCCATATCCTCGGGATCCCACGGAACGCAAACCCTTGTTCGAGCCTTCGGTCGCCCAAGCAAAGGCGACTTCAATTTCTCGGGACGAACCCAACCCTCGGAGCGAGGACCACGCCAGGTATCAGAATAGCGCCTCCAAGCGGGGTAGTAACCATTCTCTTGATAGAGATGTGCTTCCCACGGCCCATAAGGCTTATCCCCACTCCATTTAACATCAATGATAAGCCTATCGACATCTATCCACGTACCAAGCCACCCCGGATTAGGGCACTTAGTAGTGACAGGTACATCTTGCTTGACAGGCGAAGAAGTTGAACCTGTGCTAATAACTTCCAACGCCCCTGGGGGATACCACAAAATGCCACCACTCAATTCGACCCGCGCATCACGGCCCCCTATGTCGATAACGGTGCCATACTGCCCTACGGTACCGTCCATCTCAGGTACCCAAGGAATCGCATCGACCTTCCTGGCGACTACTACGCGATCTCCGACACTCACCCCCTGAGGCGTGAATACAAGAGCACCACCGGCCTCGGGCGTCCATCTCGCTTTCATCATTTCGGGCGGACAAGATACTGCCATAGCCATGCGCTTCACAACCGCATCCATGATCCCAGGAAGTGCGTCAACCTGCCTGGCGAGTGCCTCGGGAGGATAATTCCAACTAAACCTACTGTCATCCGGTCGTACCGTCACGTAACCCGGAGCTGGAAGACCTTCAACCGTGCCGAAGCACCCCAGAGTGGCATCCATCGTACCTACCCATATCCCTCGGAACTCAACCCGCCTAACGATTTGGACACGATCTCCGACCTTAAACTCCGTGGGCTTCGGATACTGCAACGCACATTGTTCTATAAATTCCGATGCCATTCCCTCTTACCTCCTACTAGCCTCCACCCTCGTAGAGATCGGCCCACGCCGATTACACTTTCGATAATCCCATTTCCAGAACACTTTCTCAACAGTCCCATGCGCCACTATCGAAGTGATATTCCATTGCTCTAGTATTTCATCGTCGCACCGCATATCAAGATACCAGCGGACATGTACATCGAAATCTTCAGCGTTGACTATGGTACACTTGAATTCCGGACCCGCCTCAACGCACTCCACGGAAACATCGACCACCGGCTCGTCCGCGTCCAGCTTATAAGGATCTTCCGGTGCCTCGGGAGCCTTCTCGTCCACTACGGTAACAGCCTTTTCCGTCAATTCCCCCGCAAGGTACTGACTGCCCCATACCACTATACACGCGAGTAACACCCTGCTAAGAATTGCAGCTACTTTCATCTCTCTCTCCTTCCTCTATGCTCCATTGCCTTGGCTCCCATCTTCCAGATCGCACATTCAATACCAATGTCCTACCGCACACCGCGCACCGAGAATAAATGCTCGTACCATCCGCCCACCACGATTTGTCGCCAAAATGCCAACCAAAATACTTACAGGCAAATCGCCGTGCACACTGGTTTTCTAGCACCGAAGCCAATATCAATAGCACGCTGTAGCCAATCGATAAGGCGCAAATCACTAAGAGAATCCCATAAAAGATAAACCTATCGTGGTACATCGCTATCCCTAACTGACCATTTGCCATCTAAAGAATCCACAATGCGGCCAGTGCTTATCAGCTTACTCATCGCATTGTAGGCACCATCGTTACCATGAAGCTCACCCTCTATGTACCGAGCAATGCTCCCAAGGGAAACCGTGCCTTGCTCGCGCACCCAACGCTCAATTATATCTACATACTTCTCCATTATACCACCTGGCCCTCGGGATACAGAGTGCCCATGGGGCGAAAATCTAGCCCGGCGGTTTTCCCGCACTTGGGGCACTTCATCTTAGGAACCACCTCCCGATGGAAATAATCGTCATCATATCCAAGGGCCATTTGCACCTCGCCACAATGCTCGCACTCGAACTCCGCAGTGAAGTCCCTCCTGTATTGATAATGAAACTTCTTGATCCTCATTACTTTTCACCCCTCTTGCGAGCCTTCTTGCGCTTTCGCGCCCTCTCCCGAGTGCGCCTACTACCCCCTTGTTCTCGGGGCATCAAGTCCACTAGGGATTGAAAAACATCACCTGAATCAGGTGGCATCATTGTCGCCAGCATCAAAGGAATCAACTTGACCGGTGAAGCAGCTCTCCTTTCCAGCCGGGTAGTCATTGGTACACTATCAGGCGGCGTCTTGCCGTCCCACTCGTATCCAGGACAGTCCACGTTACAGGTGCCAATGTCACAATGATCTAAAGCCCGACAAGGGTCCTTGCAACTACGCTCACCCCAGCTCATCGCTACCTATCCTTTCCTCTGGGAACAGCCCGTCCTCGTCCATATACTTGCTGCAATCATCACAGCAACACTCGTCGGCCCGGAAGCCAACCCGAGGACACATACCAGGGGCAACGTATTTGTCAGACGTGCGACTGCCAATAATTACCTGGCGACCACAGCAACAGCATATGACCTTGCCCATTTTATTCATCGCCACGAAGACCCAAGCGTTTTACTTCATCGAATACCATCGTGATCGCCGCCCTAAGCTGTGCAATTTCTTGCTCCATGCGCGCCAAGACTTCCTCGATTCTCGGAATCGTCGACAGCACAGACACACCCGACAGCTCGGCACCGCAATTGATACAGCGGCCTGGATGCTTAGCAAACTCCGGAAAGTCATCCGCACCCACGTGCGCCGTCATACACTTCAATAACTCACACTGTTCACCGGTGGGCTCGGGATCATCAAACACCGGCTCCTCTATTTTCTCAAGCGCTTCCCTCGGGTAGGCATAGCCATCGGCAAGCGTAATATACGCGGAGTTGACAACATCAACGCGCTGAACCTTACCTAATGCCCTGTCCATCGGCGGCACCCAAACAATTTCCTCACTACCCTCGCCGGTCTTCCAATTGGACATGACACGGACCACTTTGGCATAATCACCGCACTTGAAATCATCCATGACTTCCCTTTTTCTCCCAGTCGACAGAGCTTCCATCTCGGTAATACACCCGCATCTTGCCTCGCCATCCAGCCTTATCCATCTGTGTCTGCATCCTACGAGCAAGGGCAATAGCCTCATCGAAGGTCAAAGAACCGTGTCGATATCCATCCAACCCTACTACCGTGTAGTTTCTATCGTAAGCTTTATCATTCAGCATCAGAAACCTGCTGTCTTTCTTTTTGTACCTTGACAATGCGCCCGAGCACTATTGGAACCCTGGAATAGTGTACCATCTTTATTTCGGAGCCATCCCTTAAACCAATGAGAAGACTTCCGTGCTCGTCAATGGTCCATCCCACAATAGTTCTTTTCTTGAAAATATTCTCATTTCCAGGTTCAAGCGGAACACTTGTAGAATATTCGACAAACATAGAGCAATCCAGTAGATCACGCATGATCCCGTTCATGTCGCAATCAGAAAAATCTTCAAGCAGTGGTTTCATTCTCCCTCAGTTGAGCCAAGACTCAAACCTGGCCCTGTTTTCGTGATAACAAGAGACCTCGGATTCCACCGACATCTCTCCCAATGAGAAACCTGTGCTGCCCAACAATCAGGGCACATCCTCAACTTGATTTTGTCCTCTATCTCAGCGACGCCCTTGCCAAAGAGCGTGATTGTCGCGGCCCGCATATCTCCCCGCTTTACCATCTTGCCGCACATCCTGCATTCCGCGTACACTTCCATTGTTTATCTTACCTCAACGCTGCTAGCTCATCTTCCAACGCCGCAATGCGCCGCAATGCGGCGTCCAGCAAATTCGTGTTGAGCCAAGACTCAAACCTGGCCCTGTTTTCGTGAGAACCTGTATCTCGTATTGGGTCTGATTTGCCGGGACGCAAATATCCCGTATCCTCATAATAGAGACCACCCACTATCTCAAACTTCTCATTGTAATTCAGTATCCTTTTCATCTACAGCTCCCAGCTACTCAACACCCAGGTCAAAAACACTACAACAGCCATGAATAGCAAAACATCTATCCAGCGGCCGTCATCGACCTTTTCGCCGGGAAGCAAGATATGGCCATCCCGACCCCGTAACCAGTTATCAGCCTTCCTGGCCATATGCCTTCGCCATGGCCTCGCGCTCGGCCGCCACGACCCCCCGGACATCTCGCAATGCCCGGTAGTATCCAGCCACGAATGATCGGGCCTCTTTGCCCTTCGGCTGATCCTCGATCATTTCGGCCGCTATTTCTTCCAATTTTCTAATGATCTTGTCTTCCATTCGACGTGCCTCCTTGCATCTCGCAAAGCATCTTCTATATTTCAGTTTAACAACTAAAAATGTTTTGTCAACTATTTTTTCTTTTTCCCCTGCCTGACCACACCGAGGATGTCGGAGTACGGGACGACCGTGCGCCGGTCGAGATCCCAGTTCACGTCTATCCCGCTGTGTCGACTGAGTAGGATTTTGTCCCCCGGCTTCAAGGGCACCTTCAGCATCTTCCCGCTCTCGAGCATACGCCCCGGACCTACCGCTATCACCGTCGCCGTGTCCGGCACCTTCTGTGCGTTCGTGGGCAGAACTAACCCCCCGGCGGTCTTCGTCTCTTCTACTTTGTCTCGCTCAACAAACACGTTGTCGTGCAGCGGCTCCAACTTCATCGTCGACTTCATCTGTTTGCCTCTTTCCATCGTTTGATCTTATCGCCTATTTTTATTGCTTCGGCCTTTTCCTTGTCCGTCAAGGTAGACGGTATCAGCCGACAACCTTTCTTCCGCTTGAATGCCGCCATTGATAAACGGTCATCAAGCTCCAAAGCCTTGTTTCCGTATTCTTCAAAAAGCCAAAAAGCTTCGTTCAACCCTACTGCCAACTATGCAACTCCTGTAGTATAGTGCCAGACAACTCTTGGTCCAATATCATTTCCTTGACCGTGCCATCTACCTTAACAGCAATACCCATTGCAGCCTCAAACGAAGTGTAAATTCCGAAAGTCCGCATATAAACTGCAAGCAGCTCGCCTTCCGTACTCTCTTCCCTGGATTTTGTGGTCACCAGATAAACACGCATGGTCAAATATTAACCCCCTATTTCTGCTTTGTCAATCGCATCAAACAAGCCTAGTTGGTTTTCATTCTTGATTTTCTTTCGCAGCATATTCATGCGCTCTTTTGTCATCTTCTCGTACTTCGGAATTTCCACGGCTACAGGTTGAGCAGGAATTTCATCCGCCAACTTTTGAGCAAATTCAATCCGAGCCCTGGCAATCTCGACGTACCTTTCTTCCTTCTCGATGCCGATAAAATCCACACCCTCAAGCACAGCACCTTTCCCTGTACTGCCGCTGCCCATGAACGGATCGAGCACCACGCCACCGGGCGGAACAACCATCCTACACAAATATCGCATCAGGTCGGTTGGCTTCACGGTCATATGTGTATTCCCGCTCTTTCCCTCTTCCGCTTCTAACCCATCTTCACGGTCAGCGACAGAAGCCTTCGCACAATAAAAAAACCGGGCCGCCGATCCACTATTCTTCTTCCACTCACCTTGCGCGTTATTAGGCTTTTTGCCGTATATCCTATTTTCAGCTTTCCTCTGCAATGCGCTCAAATCTCCGCTCGCCGAAAACGGCATTTGACCTACCGGACATTCAGAATGGCATTCCCAATTCCCCGCTGTCTCAACACAGCCTTGATGGTGGCTCAAAATCACATTGGACGGATAGCGGCCTTTGGGGATAGCTTGTTCTTCAGCCCTTCTTTCTCTTATCCTGAAAGTGCTTGAACCCTGTAATCCGTTCTCTCCGCCTTTGGCATTTATCCTTGTATCGCTACTTGTCGATATTCTGCACCCATCAATATTGATCCCACCAGTCCCGTACTTCAACACATTCTGGATGATCGTCCCGTCGAGCGGCTTGCGAAACATCAAAATCGGCTCGTGCGCTGGCTTTAGTCCTGACTGCCATCCTTCCCACCGCTTTGCCTCTTCCGTCGAAGGAGCAGTTAGCCGAAACCGTTGTTCCACCGAACGGTTATCATCCGCTTCTACCCTGTATCCCACCACCTCACGTTCAGCGCCAGCCACCTGATCTATGGCCTTCGATATATTTAGCCCCTTGGGGAATCCGCTGCCGTTGATCCAGTTGAAGGCACCGTAGTAAGAAATCTCATCGCGCAACTCAAACCCGGCAATCCGTATCGAAATCCCCATGAGGTCTTGAGTCCTGGTTCCGGCGAAGACCAGCATGTGCCCGCCGGGCTTCAATACTCGGATGCACTCCTTCCAGATCCTCGGCGGCGGCACAGCACGGTCCCATTCCTGCCCCATGAACCCACCCTTGCCTACCGCTTCATCCCCAGACTCCCCGGCCATCCAGCTCTTGAGCAGCGCCCCTATGTCCTTCACATCGCCCAACCCGTATGGCGGGTCGGTGATGATCGCATCTACGGAATTGGCAGGCAACTTGGCAAGCTCTAACAGGCAATCTCCACAGATCAACTTCATCCCGCACCTAATACTAGTGAACTACTAATTCGTACCAAATTAGTCGTTCTTCTGCCGCAATTTCTTCCGCTCCGCAACATCTCGTCGCACCGCGACCTGAGATCGCCATGTCGAACCCGTCCAAAGGCTATATCTGAACTTGCCTCGAATATGTCGCCACAAATATTCGCCCTTACTTGGTGCGGCCTTGAACCGCTTGAACGTTCCCGGCGGCACGTCCGCATACCGATACAGAGGGGCTTCGTCCTCTTTCAGATGCTTGGTTTTGAACCGGACGAACAAGAACTTCGTCGCCGGATCGTATGAGAAATCGAGAACATTCGTCGACTCCTTAACCTTCGCCATCTTGGGCAGGTCTTCCGGGTATTTCATCACCTGTATTTTCAGTCAAAGCTTCGGATTAGTCAACCCCATTCAACTCCGTGTCTATTCGGATCGATTCACCGCTTATCCCTGTCAGTTCCAGTCGTGTCGTGTCCGTATCCCTTACCCTCGCTACAGTTCCCTCACTTCCAGTCAAATCCATTGCTAGTCGAGTCGCATCCATATCAAATCTCATAACCGCATTTAACTTCCACTTCTCTTCGTCGCTTCTCCTCACATGTCCGTATCACATCACCTCTCGTCCTCTCAGGTCCGTGTCTTTTCCGATCAACTCGGTTCCGGTTCAGTTCCAGTCGACTCGTCTCGTGTCCGTTCCTCTCCTTATCGGTTCGAGTCAATTCTTGTCCGATCCACTCCCTGTCGAATCCATCTCATCAAGTCAACTTCGGTCGCGTCCCTTCTTCTTGGCTCCATATCCCCTCGTCGCTGCTCATATCCTTTCCATGTCGGCTCGAATAGCCTCCAATCGTAGCGCCTCTTCTCCACATCGGTGCCGCTCCTCGCGTCGCCTTGCTCATCCTTTCCCTATCGTAGCGTGTAATTTCTCCTCCCGTCATGTCCTTATCATCTCAAGTCCTTATCGGTTGGATTCGATGCTATTCTCCTCCGTGTCGCATATGAGCCAATCGCCTCCCCTCCGCCTCGATTCGCCTGCTGTCTCATCCTTTCCATGTCACGTCAGCTAAGCTCGGATCGGATCATGTCCTTTTCGTATCCTCTCATCTCCACTCGGATCGATTCCGTATCCCTTACCCTCGCTACAATTCACTTCCTTGTCATGTCTGTGAGATTCAGATCGAATGGTTTCGCATCAAATCCCTGTCAGATCATCTGTCGTCAGTTACGCACAGTTCACTTCCTCTTCGTATCCCCTTATTTCTAATCGGGTCGGCTACGATCCGTGTCGCCTCTCCTTATTGCCGGTCCCCTCGCTTCGACTCGATTTGCCTCAACTCGTTTCCCTATCTCTTCATGTCGAATCGCATCCTTACCGGTCCCTCACACATCATTTCAATTCAGTTTGCGCGTGAAGGAAAACCCTCCCCGGTTTTGCCGAGGAGGGAATTCGCGATTAAACGTCAACCCTCGAGGATCTCGTATGTGAAGATCCCTTTTCCACTGTTGCGCCACTGACCGAGTCCGCGCAGTTGGCCGTAGTCGAGCCATTCGATGATCAGCGAGCGAATGAGCGACTTCTCTTCGGCCGTCTTCGCCTTGCCCGCGCCCTCGACCTTGGGCTTCCGATCCTTGCTGTCGAGATACCGGAACTCGACATCCAGGGTCGTCCCGGCCGGTACGGTTTCGGAATTCGCGAGCGCCGTGATTTCGCCGCGTGACGTATTGGCCCTCAGCGGTCGGCAGCAGTTCCCGATCTCGGTCCCCTCCGGCATATTCAGGCGGATTTTGCGGGGATGCGGAAAGATCAAACCGTCGATGGTCTTCTTGTAGGCTTTCAAGCCGCTCGACTGGCTCCCAGCGACCCGGTAGAGCATCCCGCACGCATCCTTGGCCCACCCCTTCATCTGATAGTCCCACAAGATTGGGCAGCCGTCTTCGTCTCGCGGCCACAGCGTCTTGCCTTTCAGCTCGATCTCCTCGATTGCGGCTTCATCTCCGTCCCGCTCTGCGATTGCCGCCAGCTCCTCTGCCAGCGCCTCGTCGGAGACCCCGTGCTCTTTCGCGATATCCCTGAAGAGCGCGAGGAATGTCTTCGGGTCCGGGGACATCCCCAGGGCTTCCACCTGGAGAGTGATCCGCACTATCAGCACTTTCAGCAAATTCATCATGACAACACCTAACCTTTCGCCGCCTTGTTTATTTTTGCGGCTTTTTCAGAAAAAGCCGGCACTATGCCGGTGGTCTGTCGAAGCACGCGCACTCAAGTGCGCTACCTTTGCAGTAGACCAGACAAATCGAAAACTTCTCCAGTCTTGAATAGGATTCCCTCGGCACCTCCCTGTCTCATCCAAGATTTCATCAAGGCATCCGATCCATAGCACGCTGCAGGGACAGCATGATAGACGTACTTTACGATCTCAACTATCGCCGCCAGATTATCCGGGTCCGCGTGGATGATAGCCTCGCGCAGATCATTGGCGAGCACATACCGCACGAATCCGCCCGGATCTTGTCCTCGCAGGACATACCCATTTATTACACGGATGGTTTCCGATGGTATTTTACTCACGCCATCTCCTCTATATAGATTCGCTGGCGGTCCAGCTCGTTCATGAATACCGCATCCGGTTTCTTTGAAAAACCCCATTCGCGCCAATCAAATTGGCCAAGGACTAGATCGTCACCGAGAGCAAATACTTCCGAGATACTCAATCTCGATAGGAAATCTCTCGCGGCCTGCCTGCTGTTTATGGGGCTCATGCGACTTCGATGAGGGCGTCTGTAGCAGATGCCTCTACCTCGGTTATCGAGCCCTCGAATGTCACGGCTCCGGCGCGGGGAACCTTGGGCAGAGTCAACTTGAAATTGTCAAAAGCCTCCTTGCCCTTGCCCTCGGGGTCGAACGCCTCGATTGCGGCCTTTCGGGCCTTTTTCGCCGCCTTCTTGTCCGCGTCACTCCCCGTCCAGTCCACGAGGTAGTCCTGAGCCACGTTGGAGATGGCATTGAGAGCGGCCTCTCGCGTCACCCCCGCCGCCCGCAAGGTGAGCAGCAAGAAGTCCACTGAAAGGATACTCGCCGTGGGCGTGACTTGCTGGTCCTCTTTGACCTCGATCTCGCCGATGACTCGAACGAGACCATTGACCGAGTGTTTCCCGACCGGAAGCTTATCGGTTTTGATTTTCGACTTTTCGATTGCTACTGCCAGTTCGTTTTTCATCTTGATCTCCTTCTCCCGGTATCTTTCCGGGCATCTTCTCTTATTAGTTTAATACGCCGATTTGTTTTGTCAACAAAAAACGACATCGCAAAAATAGTACGCCAGGTGAGACTCGAACTCACAATGAGCTTTCGCTCGACGCGGATTTTGAGCCCGCCGTCTGTACCTATTCGACTACCGGCGCAAAATAGTAGGCGAGGAGAGAATCGAACTCTCACGCTCTTTCGAGCAAAGGATTTTAAGTCCTCAGCATATACCAGTTTCGCCACTCGCCCACAGCAGGTGCGGAAGGATTTGAACCCTCAACACGGCGGGTTGGAGCCGCCTGCTCTACCAATTCGAGCTACGCACCCATCTGCGGAAGGTGCTGGAATCGAACCAGTAAGCCCCGAAGGACCACGGGATAGCAGCCCGCTGCGATACCATTACGCTAACCTTCCATTGGTGGCAGGGGCAGGACTCGAACCTGCGATGGAATCCGTAGGAGGGCAGATTTACAGTCTGCTGCTCTCGCCACTGAGCGACCCTGCCATAGAGTCCAGGACTGGGATCGAACCAGCGTCTCTCGGGTTGCAACCCTACAATTTCCTGATGCCGAAATGTATCTCCGCGTGACAATTTTGACAGACAGCCACACACTTCCTGACTTCATTTTCTATCTCGTTCCACGACCTATTCGAGAGGTTTCCCCCACCAAGGGGAAATCGTTTCTGAGACGGGTCTACGTGGTGAAAAACAATCACCTTCGACTTCTCCCCGCTCCCGTATCCACAACACACACATGTTGATCCCAAAATTTCTTGGATTTTCCTTCGAATACGCTCCCTGCGTTTTCTCGAAATGCATGTGTTGCAGATCGCTCCCCTTCGAGACATCCCCTTCCCACATGTCCTGCATGTGGTGGCCTTATCGCGAATCTCGATTCCCCTTTTCCCGAACGGAGAGCACGATAGGCAGTACCTTCTGCTTTTCAGGTTTCTTTCCCTCCCATCCACGACGATTTTGATGCGAAACGACGAACCACATTTTTTGCAAGTAGGCATGACTTACTGTAATCCGAACGTGGCCAAGTGTCAATGCGAGAACACCTCGCCTCTCGGCCACCTGGACTTGCAAAAAAACCAATCCGTGCAACACAACGATCTTTGTCTCTATCATATGCGGAGGAAGAAGGATTTGAACCTTCGCACCCTTTCGGATGGCCACGGTTTTCGAGACCGGCGTGTTACCTAGCTCCACCATTCCTCCGGAGGACGGTGTGGGACTCGAACCCACGAAGCTTTCGCGGCAGATTAAGAGTCTGCTCCTTTTGACCACTCAGGAAACCGTCCATCGTACACCCGGTGGGACTCGAACCCACGAAGCCGAAGCGAGGGATTAAAAATCCCTTGATCTTGCCGCTGATCAACGGGTGTATAGCAACCGGGGCTGGATTTGAACCAGCGATTGTACGGGGCCAAAACCCGTTCCCATTGTCCACTCGGGCACCCGGCTCTATCGTTGTCGGACGGGGTGGATTTGAACCACCGACCTCAGCCTTATCAGGGCTGCGT
>JAQUQE010000030.1 GCA_028716225.1 Dehalococcoidales bacterium
AGGTCCTCCTCGACCCGCCGGAAGTCCCCCCGGTTGTGGTGGTTCGTCCAGCTGGCCACCAGAGTAGCCAGCTCGGTGTCATATCGTCGTCCGTCTATGATGGTCTTCATATCTACCACCTGGCCCCTGGGGTACTGCCCCAGGAGCTTTCAGGAAAAAAAGGAAGAAAAAAGGAAGAAGTTTATCGTCGCTCCCTGTGCTGGCGCCTCAGGGTATCCAGGTACTCCCTGAGCGTGCTCATATCGTGGAATGGCCTGCTTAGGTCTTGACGTACTATATCCGCCACCCGCCAGGATGGGAGCCACCGCCCCCCGTAGTGGATCGCCACGGTGAACCCATACAGAGGCCCCCCGTCGATGCCCTCGCCCTCGCTGATCTCATACGCCACCCCCGGGGCGATCAGGCCCAACTCGATGACGTCCGGCGTCATGAGGTTAAGCTGGCCCCCATATGCCTCTCGGAAGGCTTCTCTGGCCGTTTGTGTGTCGTTCATATCTACCACCTGGCCCCCTGGGGTACTTCCCCAAGAGCTTTCAGAAAAAAAAAGGAAGGGGTTTAATCGGGACGATCGCCAGATAGGTCGCCAATATGGCAAATCTCCCCATGATCTCGCTCGCACTCGATTAGGCGGAAGAAGCCGTACCCCCGGGCGTCCCGGATGGCCTTCTCCCGCTCCAGCTCCTCATGCGTCCCGATCCGCCTGTACCAGTCGGTTTCATACTCCTCGTAGATCATCTATATCTACCACCTGGCCCCTGGGGTACTGCCCCAGGAGCTTTCAGGGTATCGGGGAGGTGATCGCCTCCCCGCCGTCATATGCCCGGCGTCATGGGCCACGGGGGATATCGGCCCCATGATCTCAGCCATCCTATCGGGATCATCATGATCCTGATATTCACATATGAGGATCCTCATATGCATATATATATATTTCGATTATTGTTTCATAATCGGCAATAGTTTAAGACTAGTCTTAAATTTGCTAATTGCAACTCACATAAGAATTCAGATATGAATACCAAAATCATCCCAGGTAATCGTGGTGGTACCAATCAGGTAAGAGTGTAGAGGCGGAAGAGGAGGAGAATACTATCTTAGGAGGATTCCAACCAAGGGCTCACTGACGAACCTATCACGCTCCCGCCTCTACTGTCTTTAGATGCCCGGGAGGGCTATAAATAAGTTAACCGACCCCTACAGCTCAGCGAAGAAGTGGGTATAACCCCACTGGTCCAGGTCTAACCTATGGCCACGCCTGAGCCTCGCCACGAACCCGATCCACTCCTCTTCACTATCGAATCCTTCAGGTCGGTGCAGATACCGGGCAACGTACCCCGCCCGCATTGGTACCACGCCGAGAATCTCAAAGCTCTTCTTGATGTTATCACGCTCGACCTCGAACACCTGACGCGGATCCCCATACACCTTCGAGCGCCAGGTGCACACCTTCCGACCTTCAAACAGCCTCTCGATCATCAGCTTCCTGAAGGGTATCTCAATGACCTCCCTCATCTCTCGTACTTCCCAATCCATACCTCTACCCCCGGTGGCTGGTCGGCCTCAGCGTACCGCTTCTCAGCCTCGACCTGGAAAACATGGGAGTCATCAGGGATCAGCACGCCCGTTAAGGCGTCCAGCAGGGCCCTCACCAGCTTATCAAGGTCTGGGCGCTTGTAGTGTCGCCGGACCTTCTTCGGCAGGGACTTCGGGCGGCGCAGGTAGAAGACCGCCTTCACCGCATACACCCCCTTCTCGTCATAGAAGAGCTGCTCCCGCTGCACGTCCTGAGCCACCGCCGCGATCGCCCCCCGCCAGTCCTTGAGCTTCCTGGCGGAATGTTGCGTCACCACCGCCTTACCCGCCTTCACGAAGGCCCTCGTGCTGCCCTGGGGAACGGGGTTCCCAAAGGTGGTAAAGTGAACCACTTTCTCCGCGTCGTCCATCGATTACCACGTCCTGGGCAGGACGTCCGGGTTTCTCTCGTGCTCTTCCAGGTCGTCCACGTATGGCTGAAGGGACTTCTTGATGTAAAAGGGCTTCCCCAAGTCTCCCGTCAAGAAGAGGGGGCCTCACCGATCATGGGCCCCCAACACCCGCGTCGTGCTCCTCAGCTCCTCGGCTTTCCAGTCGGCGGTCAGTTCACCACCGCAATGGACGCAATGCCAATGCTGCTCGTCGTCAAGGCTGTAGATGATCTTGCAGTTCTCACAGGCCCGATACCAGGACTTCTCTGGCAATTCCTTCTCTTCCTGAATCTCTAGGGGGGGAGTTGAAACTATGGTTGATTGGTCAACAACAAAAGCTTCCCGGGCTTCTGTTCCGGTCAGTGCACCCCGCACATCGGGGATTTCTTCCTTCGTGATCTCCACCGTCTCCCGCAGGGATTCGACCTCTTCTCTGATGTCCAGCTGTTCATCCTTCAGGTCTGTGATATGCTTCATCAACCTCTCGGCCGTTTCTATGCCCTTCCTTATCTCACCCTTCTCCCGATGGGCATCTAGATGCGCTTCTTTATCCTGGACCGTCATCCCCTCGAAGCACACCGGACATATCCACGACTCTCTCCTCAGTAGACTCCTGCGCTCCTCTGGCACCACGTCTCCTTCTTTCTCGTGCATTTCCAGATGTCTCTTTACCCCCTTTTGATTCAGTCCTAAGCCACAGATAGGGCATATCCACTCGGCACCCGGTTGGGATGCCCCCTCCGGTACCTTCTCGCCCCTGCACGCGTGCACTCTCATGTGTGATCCCTTTGCTGTAGGGGCCATCTGCAGAGCGCAGATGGGACAGGTCCACAGCCTTTGGGGTATCGACTCCTCTGTCTCCTCCTCCATTTCTTCCTCCATCTCATCACGCTCCTCTTTCGCTTCGTCCTCAAGGATCACTTCGCCCCGCGCCCAGTGGACCTTCATGTGCGCGTCCCTGCCCGCATCGTCCATCGACCTGCCACAGATGGGACAGGTCCACCTGCCCGGCTTGCTCTCTGGGGTGGAAGATGCGGGTGCAATGAAAACATCCGAACCGCAAGGATACCTGCGGTGATCCATGTACTCGTCCCTGGTCTGAAACTCCTTGTTGCAGGTCGCGCAGACGAAGTTTCCTTCTTTATTCATCATCGTTCACTCCTCCCTTCTCCTTGCTGAAGGTATGGTAGGCATGAGGCCCGGGTGTCGTACGGAACGGACTGGTTTGGAAGGTCTTTTGCCCAGGGAAGGTCAGGAACGGATTGTAGATTGCCTCGGCCAGGCCTGGTCCGTAGGTTGCCACGGCCCGATAGGGGGCGGAATGTAGGTTGTCCTGGCACGTGGTGGAACGGCAGGGGTTGCAGTTTGCCCCGGAGTAGATGGGTGTGGGTAGTAGATTGCCCCGCCTTGGTTTGGCCTGGTCCGGGTTGTAGATTGCCGAGGGAGGGCTTGGTCTGGTTTGTAGGTTGCCCCGCCTTGGTTTGGCCTGGTCCGGATTGTAGATTGCCGAGGGGGGGCCTGGTCTGGTCTGTAGGTTGCCTCGGCCCGGTGTGGCGTGGAATGTAGGTTGCCTCGATCTGGTCTGGTCCGTAGGTTGCCTCGGGTTGGGCTGACACGGCGTGGATTGTAGCTTGCCCCGGAACGGCATGGTTTGTAGATTGCCCAGGTGTGGTCTGGTCTGTAGGTTGTCGTGACCTGGCCAGTAGCGGAATGTGGGTTGCCTCGGCGTGGAATGGTCCGTAGGTTGCCTTGGTCGGGTATGGCTTGATCTGTAGGTTGCCTCGATCTGGCCGGGAATGGTTGGTAGGTTGCCCCGAGAAGGTCCGGTGTGGTCAGTAGCTTGCCTCGGAATGGCGTGGACCGTAGCTTGCCAGGGAAAGGATAGATTTGGTCTGTAGATTGCCAGGGAATGAACAGATCGGGTCTGTACAGGGCTGGGTTGGGTTGTAGATTGTTATGGTTCGGATTGGATTGTCGTTTGTTCTGCTCCATGCCTACCTCGTGTTTCTTCAGCTCTTCTTCTCCTTCCTCCTCTCGGTCTTCTCCTCCTCCGACTTGTCCGGCGGGTACTCGTACAGGATGGTGATCTTGCACATCCCGTACCCCATCGACCTCATGGCCCCGATGCCCGATATTTCGACCAGGTCAAGCAGGTCCCTCAGGGTCTTCCTGTCGATGATTGGGCTTCTGTCCTTTCCCCGCCCGGTCATCGCCACATAGATGTCGCAGGTGAAGGAGGGGCGCACCACGAACTCCACCAACTTCAGGCCACTGATGGTGCGTCCCATGTAGGGGACATGGACCACCATAGAATCCATCCCGTCGGCCTCCTTGACCACCGCGCCCTCCCTGCGCAGGTAGAGCCTGTTGGGTAGCACCCGGACGCCCCTCTGCAGCTTCTGCCTCCATGAGGTTATCGACTTCTGGATGCTCATCGCCTCCGCCAGCGCAGCCCGCACCTGGTAGCCGTTCAGATAGAGGCCGATATTGTCCTTGGCGAAGATGTTGATGACCTTTTCCATCTCCTCCATTGCCTCGGGTATCTCGCTCTGCTCCTGGCTCTCCCTGAGAGCCTGCTCGGCCTTCGCTCTCTCCTGGGGCGACAGCCCCTTCTCCAGGAAGAACTTCTCGACGAGATCCTCGCTCATCGGGAGTCCTCCTCTCACTTCATCGAGGAACTGTACCTCGATCCCGTACTTTTTCCATACTTCCATGTCTCACTCCTCCTCAGTCTTGCGTCTTACTATCACGCTCTTGTCGAGGAATTCTACTGTCCACTTATTTAGGTCGAACCCAAACGGGCCATCCGGTGGGATCAATCCAGAGATTACCTTTTTCAGCTCCCTGATCTCATCCTCCGCCTTCTCCAATCTATCCTTGTAGCTCACCACCGATAGTCCCCACGTGAGATGATGTCATCCTGTAGATCAGAGAGGTCGCAAATCTCTCCGTGGTCGTTCTCACATATGAGAAATTGTAGGGATGTTACTCCCTGCCATTTTCGAAAAGCTTTCACAGCCTCTAGCTCTTCTAGATCGTCTAGTTTGATGTAGCTCTCCGTTTTATATTCAGCGTAGTATGTTACCATTCTTTAGCCCTCCTCTCTAAACGCTTTCAAATCAATCGTACCAGCTAAAATGGTGTATGGAGCTATTTCAGTGTAGGAACATCTATGCCCATAATCTGCAACACAAGCGACGAAATAAAGAACATCGGCCCCTTGAAGAGATTTAACGAGTATCTCATCCTTCAGATCTTCGTCTAGGCAGTTCATCCGCCGGTATTCTCCTGGTTTATATTCTGCATAGAAGGTTACCATGTCTCACTCCTCCCTCAGCTCCCGCGTCCTCCGTTCCTCGAGTTTCTGTATGTGCTCCTCCCAGTGCTTGTCACAGAGGGGGACGCCATCGACTATGATCTCCGTCGGTCGCTTGCAGCGGGGCCTTGAGCAGACATCATTACTCATCGCCCCTCCTCCCTATCTAGTAACCAGTCGATCGCGTTGGTAAGCGAGACATGCTCGCCGCGCTTCTCCATCAGTCTTCCCGCCGTCTGCACCAACCGCTTGTGCGTCTCATCGCTTACTCTTATCATCTTCATCATTGCTCACCTACCTCTGCCATGCTCTCGAAATCGTCGATGGCGAAATTCTTCTTCGCCCGCTTGCGGACGTACCGCTTCCGCTTGTAGTCGTCCAGCTCCCAGATGTGCCTGCTCTCGGCCTCGCCCTCGAAGGCCATAGGGAGATCCACCCAGATCCCGCTCCGGGTCCAGGGCTGGTCTGGGAGGAGGAAGTTGAAAGGTGTGTCCTCAAACGAGACGAACCTCCCCCCCACGAAGATCTTGAGCCTCTTCTTCGGCTCCTCCCCGTCCTTTTCCTCCTCGTCGCCGGTCTCCTCGGCCTCCTCCTGCCTCAGCTCCCTGAGGGTGACCTCGACCTTTTCCATCGTCTCCTCCAGGGTGTCGTTGATGAAGACCACGCTGCCGACTGAGTATGACCCGCATCGCCTCGAGACGGCGATCCCGCCCGAATAGTCCCTCTCCCAGACGACTTCTAGCTTGTCCTTGAGCCGCTCCATGAAGCCCTCTGGGGCGTTGGCGAAGTTGAGCCCGCTGACGATGAAGTAGCCGAACACCTCGGCGTCCCCGAGATTGTCCGGGTTGTGCTCCTTGTACCTCCGCCACTCGGCCAGGAGGACCTTGTCCCCCCACCGCAGTCGCTTGATCATGTTCCTCGGGAAGGCACGGTTGACCCCGTGCCTCCTGGCCTCGGCGGTGAAGCTCTTGATCGAGTACACCCCCCTGCCCTGCCCTATGTAGTGCAGGAGGTACCTGGTCCTCTGCTCGGTCGCCACCTGCTTCCACCCTTTCTCATCATCCTTCATGTCCTCACTCTCTCAAGCTGCTCGACCAGGCCGAACAGTTGCTTCCTATCCTTCTTGTTCACCTTCTCGCCTCCTCATATCAGGTACAGCCACATCCCCACCAGCAGCGTCCAACAGAACATGGCCACCACCAGGAAGATCACCGCCCACTTCCCCCAATACCTCGTCGTCTCCAACACACCCTCACCTTTCCAGCGCCGTGTGGGTTTAACCATCTGGGAGAATCCCAGACCGTCGGTAGTAGGCGAACCCCACACGGCGTTCTGTGGCGGGAGGCGGGTTCCAAGTGGGATGCACTCATTCTTCGAAGGGATGATGGTTCCTGCCCGCCTCCTTTCGCCGTGCATAGCTGACGGCGCAGAGTGACAAGCCAATCCAAGCCAAGCCAATCCAAGCCGATTCGGGTCGATTCGGGGTTCCCCCTCGTGAGATCCCCCGCCGCGACACACAGCTGAACCCGCCATGACAACGGGTTCAGCACACTCTACACCGTCAACCATGCGTATTCAGTATAGACTTATCACTACTTGAAGTTTTCCCATCGGTGGAATTAAATAACCCAAACGACATAACGAAAAATCATGTCGAAACGGATTTTGCACATCTCGAAAATAGACTCCGAGGGGAGGATCTCATTGGGAAAGAAAAAGCTGGACCAATTAGGGTTCGACAAGGGCGACTACGTACAGATCGTAGAGGTCACGATGGACGGGCACGGGCCTCTCTTCTGCCTGATTAAAGCCGAAGCACAAGTCTGAGGCGGGGGCCTGATGACAGATGCAGTCAGGCTGCCCCCTCAACTCCAACACCCGGAGTTCCGCTTCTGCCTCATTCAACAAAAAGAAAAACGTCCCTTCGAGAAGGGTTGGCCGGACACGGCCAACTACACCTATGACGACAAGAGATTAGCGGAGCACCTGGAGAGGGGGGGCAACTACGGGGTCCTCGGAGGCTATGGCGGTCTGATCCAGATCGATTCGGATTCGCCCGAGGTCGAGGAGGCGGTGCGGGAGGACCTCCCACCGACTTTCGTGGTCAGGACCGGGCGCGGCGGGAAGCACTTCTATTTTCTGTGCCGAGACCTTAAGGAACCGATCCGGCTCTTCAAGCCTGGCTCGGATGTGAAGGGCGACATCGGTGATGTATCATCCTTCGGGAAGCAGGTGGTCGGGCCCGGTAGCATCCACCCAAATGGTAAGAGGTACGAGGTCATCGAAGACAGACCGATCGCCGAGGTCAAGGCGGAGCAGATCAGGTTCGCACTTAGAAAGTTCATCAAGGATGAGTCGGAGGCTACCGCCGAGGTCACCAGGACCGAAGCGGGAAAGGTGGGAGCGGTCATCGATAAACTCAATATCGCTGACGTGGTGAACCTGGCAACGCTGAAGCGCCACGGCGACGAGTACCGCGGTCCCCACCCGGTGCACGGGAGTGAAGGAGGCAAGAACTTCTCGGTGAACGTCAACAAGAATGTCTGGAAGTGCTTCAGGCACGACACCGGAGGCGGTCCCCTTGAATGGATTGCCGTGGAGAACAGGATACTGGATTGTGCCGAATGCCTGCCCGGGGCGTTGCGGGACGACAAGTTCAAGCAGGCGCTCAAGATCGCCGCTGATAAATACGGTCTGGAGATGCCACGGAAGAAGGGGAGGAAAAAAGAGAAAGATGAGGAGCGGTTCGAGTTCAACGTCAAGGAGTGGGCGGAGAAGATCATGGAGCAGCATCACATCGTCACCTTCAGGGACAACGACGAGATGCTCATTTACAACGGTGGCAGCTATGAGTACAATGCTGAGGCGGTGATCTCGGAGACCTTGGAACGGCTGCTCGACGAGGAGTTCTCCCGCTACCGGGACAACGAGGTCACCCACTACATCAAGGCTGGGACCTATGTGGGGCGTGACCTCTTCAAAGTCGATGCCAGATACATTAACCTGGCGAACGGGGTGTACGACCTGGTGAATGGGAGGCTGCTCGAGCACTCCCCCGACTACTACTTCCTGCATCAGCTACCGGTTGAGTACGACCCCGACGCCGACTGCCCCAAGATCAAGAAGTTCCTGTCGGAGGTCCTCGACCCGAGCGACATCCCCCTCATCTTCGAGGTCATCGGCTACTGTCTCTACCGCTCCTATCCCATCCAGAAGGCGATCATGTTCATAGGCGATGGGGCGAACGGAAAGAGTACCCTCATCGCACTCATCAAGCATTTTCTGGGCGAGAGGAACGTCGCACAGGTGGCCTTGCAGGACCTCGAGAAGAACCGCTTCTCCGCCGTCAATTTGTATGGGAAGCTCGCCAACCTGTACCCAGACCTGCCGGATGAGGTGCTCAAACGAACGGGCAAGTTCAAGATGCTGACCGGAGGGGACACTCTGATGGTTGAAAGGAAGTTTCAGGGTTCGTTCTCGATGAAGAACCACGCCAAGCTCATCTTCTCCTGCAACCAGCTCCCCCCGGCCAATGACGAAACCGACGCCTTCTTCCGGCGGTGGGTGCTGATCAACTTCCCCAACACCTTCCCCCCCGACCGGGCCGACCCCTACCTCCTCCAGAAGCTGGTGACCAAAGAGGAGCTGTCGGGGCTCTTGAACGAGGCGCTCCAAGCGTTGGTCAGGATCATCAGGAACGGGGCCTTCAGCTACACCCAGAGCACCGAGGAGCTGAGGGCGGAGTACATACGCAAGAGCGACCCCGTCCACGCCTTCGTCCTCGACATGGTGATCGTGGACCCGGAGGGTGAGGTACCGAAAGACGAGGTTTTCTACCAGTACACCCAGTACTGCAAGAGGAACAAGCTTCCCCTGACCGATAAGAGCGTGTTCAGCAAAAAGCTCGGGGGGCTTGTGAGAATCGAAGCCACCCGCCCATCCGTGGGCGGGGAGAGGGTTAGGTGTTGGAAAGGGATCCGGCTGAGCATCGCCCCGGAGTATGAGGACTCGGAGGAAAAGAGGCCGACCGGGATCGAGGAGTACGACGACGGCGGAGAGGCTGAGGAAGAATCCGCAAAAAAAGCGGTAGATAGCGCAAAAAACGGCGAAAAACCGGTCCACCCTCGATTTTTTACCCTGGACCGGGCAAAATCCTTAACGGCGTTAGGTCCAGGGTCGCGACCCCGAGGGTGGACCGACTCTGGCATGCCTTTTAGTCCAGGATGTCCACCCTTTTTTCCCAATCTTAAGTCTATGTGGAATAACAGTAAAGGTAAGGGAGAAGATAGTAAAGGAGAAACATTTACGGAAGGGGAAAAACAAGCTCTACTAATAAGAGGTTGCAGATCGAGGGTGGACACCCCGGACCAGGCGCCCGCAAAAAAAGCGGTTAAAGTCGCCGAAGGACGCAAAATGACCGAGGAGGAGCTGCTCGAGGAGGTCCGAAAAAGGGTCGAGCAACTCTACAGGATGACCACGGCGATCGGTGAAGGGTCGCCGACCGACACCGAGGTCGGGTGCGAGATCGAGGACCTCTTCGACGATGACCTCGAGGGTGCCATCGGGTGGCTCAAGAGGGCCTGTGAGAACAACTGGCTCCCCTGGACGGTGACCGTGGACGGGAAGGTGGTGAAGTGAAGTCGAAGAAAGTACCCAAGAAATGCTGGCCTTCTGAGGGAGAAGACAAGGCCGGTTGTGGGGCCCCCCTGGTCTATGAAGAATCGGTTAACGCCCTGGTGTGCAAGAATCCGAAGTGTATCTTCAGGTGGTGTGGTTGGGGAAGCCCAGTCGCCTATTGCTATTCCACACACGGCATAGATCGTCGTCCGAAGAACCAACGGAGACCGAAGAGACGGCTCCTTCGCGTCTGCAGGCGGGAGAAGGCGTACGAGGATTGCATTGAGACCGGGGACCTGTGCTTCGACTGCCCCTACAAGGCCGTAGGAGGCCGTAGGAGGCGCAGGAAGGCCCGAACTTCCGTAGGTGACCCTTCACCCGTCCGAACGGGAGAACGTCCCAAATCACCCCCAAAGCGGGGAGGAGAGAAACTGTTTTTGAAGGACTTCATGTGAAGAAGAAATCGGAGGCTAAAAAATGAACATCTTATTGATCGATATCGATTCCATGATCCCAAATCTCGCCTTGATGAAAATCTCGGCATATCACAAATCTCGGGGCGATAATGTAGGATTCTCAGTTTCGGATCCCGACATAATATACGCCTCGGTGATATTTCGGCAGAATAAGCATCTGGTGGATGGTCTCTCCTTCTTCTATCCCAATGCTGAGATAGTCATAGGTGGAGTAGGCTATGATATGCAGACAAAACTCCCCGCAGAGATCGAGAGAATAAGACCAGACTACACACTATATCCAGATATGGATTACTCCCTTGGTTATACGTCGAGGGGATGTCCGAACTCATGCTATTTCTGTGTCATACCCCAAACAGAAGGGAAACACCAGCGGTGGCAACATCCCAGCGAGTGGCACAATCCAGATTTCAAGAAGGCACGAATACTCGATCCTAACTGGTATGCCGATCCCGACTGGTTTTTCGAAACCAGCCAGTGGTTCATGGATCGCGACATTGCGATAGATGTCAGTCAAGGTTTCGACATCCGGCGGATCACGCCAGGGATCGCCTATCAGATCAAGAAGTTGAAATTCTGGAAGCCCATTCATTTTGCATGGGATGATGAGAAGGACGAAGTCAAGATTATGAGGGGCATTGAAATTCTTAAAAATATGGGGATGAAGAACGAACTCCGGCATTCAACACTCTTCTATGTCTACTGTCACGATCCGGATCAGCACGAATCCGCATTATATCGATGTCGCAAACTGAAAGAAATGGATGTCGGCGCCTTCGTCATGTATAATATTGACATCCCCAAAACACAGGAAATCATCGATCTGCAACGCTGGGCAAACAGACCTTGGATATATTGGTCGATTGACTATGATGAATATAGAAGAAGGAGAGAAGTGAAATGATTAAAGACCACGGTGTAAGCACAATCTATGAATGCGACTTCTGTTGGGATTTCCTGGTCCCCAATCACAAAGGCGAATTCGTGTGTCCCAACTGCGGATACAATTTTGGGAAGATCGGGGAGGCCAAGAAATGACCCAACAGCTCCTTAGGATCGGTGACTGTCGAAAAGTTCTTGAAGAGCTTGAACCTGAGTCGATTGATTGTGTCGTTACCAGTCCGCCGTACTGGGGATTGAGGGACTACGGAACGGAACCGTTGATATGGGATGGAAAGAAGGATTGTAAGCATGAATGGGGAACAAATACATACTGCCCTACTAAGTGTGGCACACAGGGAAGTACCGAAACAAAGAAATGGCCAAAGATGCAGAAAGCAAATTCCAATCCTCCGCCTACCAGATTTTGCTCGAAGTGCGGAGCGTGGAAGGGGCAACTAGGCCTTGAGCCAGGCCCAGACCTCTACATCAAACATCTCTGCGACATATTCGATCAAATTAAAAGGGTTCTGAAACCCACTGGAACATGTTGGGTGAATATCGGGGACACATATGCAGGAAGCGGTGGCGCGGGCGGGGACTATAACGAGGGAGGACTGAGGGAAGGACAGCCGAAATACAAGCAAGGAAACGCTGATGTTCTCCCAAAATCCCTAGTCCAGATTCCTTCGCGCTTCGTGCTTGAGATGATGAAAAGAGGATGGATTAATCGTAATGAAATAATCTGGCATAAGCCCGCTTGTTTACCTGACAGTACGAAAGACAGGTTCACGGTCGATTTCGAGAAGATGTTCTTTTTCGTCAAAAACCAAAGGTATTGGTTTGAGCAACAATTTGAGCCATTGACCGAGAGCACCAAACAGCGAATGAAGTATGATCAATGGGTTGCTGATGTTATCGATCCACGAGGCAGAAATAAACGATGTGTATGGACAATCTCGTCCAAACCATACTCAGAAGCCCATTTCGCAACATTCCCATTGGCCCTCATAGACACACCCATCAAAGCAGGATGTCCCAAAGAAGTCTGTCCCAAATGCGGGTTCCTGAGAGAGGCCATATGGGAAAAGGTTCAGGGGAATACAACTGGGATTAAGAAAAATCTCGTTGGTTATACAGACTGTGATTGTAACGCCGGTTACGAGCCTGGATGGGTTCTCGATCCATTCGCCGGAAGCGGAACTGTGCTTGAATACTGCCGACTCAACGGTTACAATGGGATAGGAATCGAACTCAATCCAGAATATGAGAAACTGATCACAGAAAGAGCTAGACTCAACACTCCTCAGTTGGACATATTTCTGGAGGAGGCCATTGAATGACACATAAGGGACATAAAGACGACACGAGTAAGGAGGCAGAGTAGATGAAGCAGAAAAAGGATAAGGACGAGGAGGAGGAAAAGATGGAACAAGAGGAATGGAAGAAGAAACTGGAAGAGATGGAGGAGGAGGGCTTCACCGTCCACAGGCGCAGCGACGACCTGATGGTGGCCCTCCTGGAGCTGCAAGGAGACTACGTGGAGCTGACGCCCGAAGGTAAGACGCAACCCGTGTCCGCTGCCGATGCCAAGAAGATCCTCGCCAAGCGGGCGAAGCAGGAGAAGGCACCCATGCAGGGGAAGCTACCCGAGCGGGAGGAACGGATCGTGACTGTGAAGGAGGACGGCCCAGCCCAGGTCTCGCTCAAGGAGGCCATGATCTATATCGAGAAGCAGCTGGGGATCCACCCGATGCACGTGATGATCTATCACGGCAGGCCCTACGTCATGCATGGTGGGCTTCTCGAGAAGGCCGACAAGAAGGGGCTGCGGTCCATCCGCATCGAGACCAAACCCCTCAAGGACGGAGGGTACGAGGCCACGGCCTGGGTGTATCCCACCCTCGGCAAGGACACCATCGAACTGGTCAAGGCCGCCCAGGGACTCGACCCCGAGGTCCAGAAAGAGCTACTGGAGAACGCGATCCCGGTCTTCGTGAACCACGGGACCGCCACCCCGGACAACGTCAAGATGGGGGCGATGAAGAGCTACCTGAAAGAGCTTGCCATCACCAGGGCGGTCAACCGGGCCCTGAGACTGTACACCGCCTGCGGTTTCACCAGCGTGGAGGAGATGTCCGACTACGAGGGGGAGGTCATCGACGCTTCCTACACCCGCAGCGAAGACTAAACCATTTAAATAGAGCGTAGCCCAATTCCCTGTTGGGTATGGGATGGGAGGAAAAGCCCAGGACAAGGGGGGGCCTGTCTTCGTACGGCCCCCCCCGTGTATACACACCGATGAGCTACGTTGTGATCTAGAAAACAGGATCTTCTGTCCCACGTGCTCGAAGATGATCATAGCGGAGATCAGGTTGGGTTATTGGAAACCGAATTATCAGACCAAACGCCTCCTCGGCGGAACGTACTTTTGGGCCGGGAGGAAACCCGGCGATTAGGTCCGTCAAGATTTATATGGCCTGTATCAAATTCCTAACCACATGACTTCCGAAAGCAAGCGTGTCGTCCTAGTCCCCGGGCTCCACGAGGAGCTGCGCCGTTCCAAGACGGAGTTTAAATGGCGAGGACCGAACAACGAAGTGGTCCGCGGGGTGTTCGAGGGTAAGAGTGTCATATTGGAGTATATGTATGCAGACGCCTCCAGCGCCTTCTTCAGCCCGAAGAACGGGACCGGGACCAGGATGCTCGGGGAGCTACTAGCGGAGGCCTGGGAACGGGGCATCACCAGGTTCCGGGTGAGGGGGATGAGCCCTGCCATGTTGGGTCTAATCAATCGCTTCGTCCGTTGGGAAATCCTCAAGATAACCCATGTCACCGAGACATTCGAGATAATCAAGGAGCCGAGCAGTATCGTTCAGTTCAGGCTTTTCCTGCTCCGTCTCGCGCCTCCCATCGAGCAAGAAGGTAGGGAAAATTGAATATTGACCGACACATATTCTTCATGTATGCCTACCGAGGTTCGGTGTCCCACCCCCCCTGAGGAGATCACCCGAGAGACTGTGAAGTTCCTGGAGGAGAACAGAGCATGGCTGGTGGAGGACGAGGATTGGCACGAGGCTGAGGGGACCCTATTGTCCTCCGATCACACCATGATGTTTTGGGTAGGAGACAAGCTCGATAGGTTTTTAAACACGATGACCACGCCCGCCGCGACATGGAAGTGCTTCAGGCTGGACGGGCCGAGCAGCGTGGCCGAGTGGCAGCGTATGCCGGAGATGTTCTTCTACAAAAATCAGATGGTGGACAAGGAAAAGATAATCAAGATGGTGAAGGTCGTCAACAGGGGCGCGTTCTCGGCCAAGATGCTCAACTCCACCGTCCTGGCGATGACCGGAGAACCGAAACCATGTCTTGTTTATGTCCCGTACAAGGATGGTTATGTCAAGTTCGTGGTTGCCCCCCTGCTGGTGGAAGGGGAGGAAATAGAGGGCGTCGATCTCGCTAAGGAGTTCGTCCTGCAGATGCCGAGTATGGAAGAGATCCTCCTCGAAGCGGGATGGACGCGGATCAGCGAAGACCTGGAGATAACGGCGACAGTCGCAGAGCGGGGGGAGCCGGTCGAAACCACGATCAACTTAAAGGATTCATTCTCCAACCCGGAGCGTACCGTGGTTTGGGTGTCGTTGGAGTCGGAGCCCACCGATGTCAAGGCCCCGGTCACCACACGGGTGCCGCTGGATTATCTCGGTTATCAGATCGGTATGAAGATGACTAAGAAGGAGTGGATGGAGACAGACTCGATCATCGTTCGCAACACCGCCATCGACCCCGACTACATCGTCGAGCTGGTATCCATCCTTAACCACACCTTCACCGCCAAGCGGATGGCGGAGGTGGTGATCCGGGCCCACAGGGAAGAGAGTCTCTTCCTCTATATCACCATCCCCAAGACGATCTACGAGGAGGAGGAGAAGACGGCCTCCTTCATCGTCGCCCCGCGCTATCCAGAACCCGAGGAGGGAATCGAGAAACGCGTCTACGAGATACAGGTGGGGTTACGCCCGCTGGATAAGTCCATTTCCGACCGGCTGAAGCGAGCCGCCGGTATCAAGATCGAGGGGGAAGAGGAGAAGCCGCCACCGGTCGTGAAGAAGGTGGTCCCGCCCGGCAAAGGCCGCAGGATGGTGGAGACGAAGAGGGACACCTTCCGGTTCTTCGACGACGAGGAGGAAGTGGGCGTCATCGTGAGGGGCACCGAGATCGGCAGGAGGGTCGATTTCTACATCGGTATCATGGAGGGGGAGACGGCCTACATGGAGTGGATGCTCGGCGAGATTATCCGAGTGGCGGGGGAACGCGGTTTCGGAAGCGTGCTCATGGCGACCGACGACGAGACGAAGCAGGCCCTCCTCGAGAAGACAGGCTTCAAGAAGGTGGGCGCGATCAAGCTCGGGCCGGTCTATCGTTATGAGATACCGCCCGAGAAGCCAAAGGAACCCGAGAAGCCACCGCCCAAGCCACCGCCCAAGCCACCTAAGGTCAAGCCACCTGAGGAGCCTCC
>JAQUQE010000031.1:0-3159 GCA_028716225.1 Dehalococcoidales bacterium
CCCTCGTAACTACCTCCTGGGCGATGAAAGGCTCGAGCTTGGCGACCTTCATCAGCAGGTCGAAGAGGGCCTGAGGCATCTGCGAGTACTGCGGGTGCCTGTCGAATTGGCTCAGGATGAAGGACATGACCTTGCTGCCCGGTTCCTTGGGCGTCTCCTGCAGGGCGACCTTAAGCTCCTCCTTCATCAATGCCTTGACCCCCGTAAGACCGTAGGCAAAGATCAGGTCCTCTGGGGTGTACTTCCTTCCCTGGTATTCAATGGTGGTCCCCTCGTAGAGGTCATTCTCGGCGAGGGGTTGGCCGACCTCTATCCTCGGTGGTTCGTGGGGTATTCTGCGCTCCTCGTCGTCGATCGCTGGGTCATAGAGTGGGCGCTGTTGACGACGTGTTTTGTCGGTCACCTTGATTGGTTCCGGTTTACCCTCTGGCTCCTTTGGCATTTCCTCCTCCTCGTCAACCGGTGGCTCAACCTCGACGAAGATCTCATCCTTGATCTCTTCGTAATCCTCGACGTGCTCCGGATGATGGTGCTTCACGTGAAAAAACTTGGCACGGGGCTCTATCGTCTCGGGCGGGGTGCACAGTTGACATTCAACATATTTTTGCACCATGATCGTTGACAACGCCCTGACGAGTATAAAAATCTTGAGATAACAGGGACGACAACAGTGATAAACAGGAAATCAACAGGAAATCAACAGGGACGACAACAGGGTCGTCAACAGTCTGGCCGTTTATCCCAGCCTTCACAAGAAGACCCATGATCGAAATCAGGGGAGGATGGCACTAGATCGATAGCTTGATGTAGGGCTCGAAGGTCTCAGGGGTGAAGACCAGGTTCAGCACCTTAGCGGTCATTACGACGAAGGATATGGTAGCGGTCGTCCAGACGATCACCGTGAGCGCCGCCTCGATCGGGCGGACCTCAGCAGGCATGGTCAAAACTTATTTACTCTAAGAAATAAATAGTTATGCGATACCTATGGTTAGAATCACGGGTAACATAGTTGATGCTACGGGGTCCCCCGTGGCAAACGCCTTGGTGAGCATAGGGACGTTCTGGACCAACTCGGATAGTAGAGGTTCTTTCTACCTCGACATCCCGGTCGGCCAATATCCGCTGAAGGTCGTTCACAGGGACTACCCCGAGAAGACCAGGCAAATATCCGTCAACGCACCGACCACCTTGAACATCACCCTTGGGAGGTGACATGACCGACACGAAGCTGGAGACCATCAAGAACATCATCCACGATAGGGTCCTTTCCATACCCGATGTCTCCAGCGTGTACTATGACGAGGAGGAGCAGGTCGTCATCATCACCGTGGACAGCGAGGATGACGAGCCACGGATCAGGGCGATGCTCCCTGCCAACCTGGGGGGTTATCGTCTAGAGTTCAAGGTGATGAAGACACCGGTCTTGTTCAGCAGGACGATGGAGTATCGACCCCTGGTAGGGGGGGTGAGCATCGGCCATCACCTGACCTCGGCTGGCACCAATGCGGTTCTGTGCTACGATCGGAAGACCGGGGCACCCCTGGTGCTCTCGAACGTCCACGTTCTCACGCCGATACTCAGCACGGGAAGTTTCGGTGCCCGGGGAGATCCCATCTCTCAGCCCGGGGTGCTAGACACGGACGGGGTGGTCAGGAAGGCGGGCGAGCTTCTCAGGTGGGTGCAACCGGTCAACGGGCAGATGTACGCGGACGCGGCGATAGCCAATCCAGTCGTGGAGGTCAGCGATCTAATCCTTGCGGACGATGACGATTACTGGCAGGTCAAAGGGGTAGCTAAAGCCGAACGTGGCATGAAGGTCAAGAAGTCAGGGAGA
This sequence comes from Dehalococcoidales bacterium, assembly GCA_028716225.1. NCBI lineage: Bacteria > Bacillati > Chloroflexota > Dehalococcoidia > Dehalococcoidales > Dehalococcoidales bacterium. The sequence goes on from JAQUQE010000031.1 coordinate 1,835, forward strand.
ACAACCGGAACGACCTTTGGGGAGATTGTCGCCACCGATATGGACACCAAAGCCGCTGACTGGCAGGGCAATACGATATGGCAGCTCCTCAATCAGATTAGGGTGGACATATCCATCGAGGGCGGGGACTCTGGGTCGTTGTTGCTGACTGATGACAATAAGGCGGTGGGGTTGATATGGGGCGGAAATCAGAATCTGGGGATAGCGTCGCCGATAGGGTACGTGATGTCTGCGCTGGACATCGGGATCACTTCCCAGGAGGAACAACCGCCCGAGGAGATACCCGAGCAACCGCCGGTGGAGCAGAACTGGTATCTATGGGGGGCCATCGGTGGTCTGGGTGTTGCGGCCTTCCTAATTCCGGTGGTCAAGAACATCAGGTTCTGAGTTGTCTAAGCCTACTTGAGATGGTGCCACCAGTTGAGTAAGGCCGGTAGGGCCATGCCGACGACAATACCGCCTATGATGACGTAGGCAAGCACCTTGTTGGTCTCATAGGTATCTCCTACCGCCATCATCCTGGCCCCTCTTACGGCGGGGGCAGGTTCTCCATACAGGGCGTAGTGTCTCTCCTGGCGTTCCATCTTGGTTCTCGGTTGTCCATACGGCATATCATATCACCTTCCATACCTCATCACGACCGTCGTCAGGGCCACCCCCACCACGGCGAATAAGAGGAGTGCCCGCAATTGGTGGTCCGGCTCGGGCGGCACCGGGGGCTCCTCCTCGTAAACCGTGAAGTATGTGTCCGCCTGAGAGCCTGCGAATTGAACCATCGTTTATCACTCCCTCGCTACGATTGTCATTGGTGCAGAGGTCACCGTGGCCATCTCGATCGTCTCGAATACGGCCAGCACCTCCCAAGTACCTATCAGGTCGGGGACGAATGAAAGGGTATAGTAACCATTACTGCCCGATACCGCGTCCCCCAGGAAGGAGTCAAAATCCTCCCCTCCAGGCTCCTTGGCGAAGATGGACACGGTCCCCGAGAACCCGGTATTGGTGTCGAGTCGCGTGAGGGTCCCGAACACTTTGACCGTATCGCCGACCTCTACCAAGGGCTTGTCCACCCCGATGGTGAGGGCCGTTGGGACAACCCCCGCGCCTATTTCCAGGGTGTCGGTGAGCCTGGTCTCAGCGTGGACCAGATCGCCAGCGTAGTCGAATACAACCCAGTAGTAACCTTCTTCCAGGGGTGCAACGCTCCTCGAACTCGAGAACATGTCCGCTCTGGAAGTAATCAGACCGGACCAGAGCGGCCTGCCGGTTTGATCCAATATGTTAGCGGAGATCTGTGCCCCATCGAGGACCGACGCTCCGTCGTC
>JAQUQE010000031.1:3259-15413 GCA_028716225.1 Dehalococcoidales bacterium
CAACGCTCCTCGAACTCGAGAACATGTCCGCTCTGGAAGTAATCAGACCGGACCAGAGCGGCCTGCCGGTTTGATCCAATATGTTAGCGGAGATCTGTGCCCCATCGAGGACCGACGCTCCGTCGTCCGTCCGTACCTGGGCGGCCAGCTCGAACCGCTTGCCAGCGACTGGAAAGGCCGGGTCCGTATCCCAAACGATGCTGGTGGGTTTCTTTACGGCTGTGACCTCGAACGTCGTCGAGGCCTGAGATCCTGCGAATTGAACCATTTAACCAACCTGTGGAAATTAAGTACGAACTGATTATTTATGTCTTTAGCGAGCCTACAAGGTCGGGCAAAATTCATATAACTGCAGGGTCATAAATCGTTTTGAGTACCATGGTTAACATGAGAAAATTGCCCGTCGAAATGATCGGACAGATGGCTGCCGGAGTAGGTGGCGTCATGGGTGGTGAGTGGGTGAAATCCGAGTCGCAGAGACGAGGATACACCTGGTTCAGCCCTGACCCGAGGGTCTCGGGGCGTTACCTGACGATGATTGCCGGGACCGGCGTGGCTCTCGGTGGGATAATCGGGTATATGACCATGAAGAACGCAAACCAGAGATATGGCAGCTCGTTGATCGCCTTCGGTGGCAGCGGGATGTTTGCCAACGGCCTGAACGACCTCATCATGAACCCAGTGCCAGCGACTTCGGTCAGGGCGGTTCCCACCGCGACAGTACGTAGTACTCCAGCTGTTTCTCCACGGGAGAAAGAGACGGTCATAGCCATCCAGTAAGCCCGCTATCTGACGATAGAGATACTGCGCTCCCGGTCCTCGAGAGCCTTACGTAGAGTCATCTCTATTACCCGGCTACGGCTGATGTCAAGTCGGCGGGCCTCTTCCTCTATTTTTTCCAACACCTCCTCGTCAATTGTATGACTCACCTTTAGCCGGGTCATATGAAACAAAGTAGTATGAAGTGGTATAAAGCTTTTATACTTACCCCCGGCATCAAAATCTCGAGACCCATGATAGTCCAAAAAGACGTCAGCGGAATCATGAGCGAGGCCCTTAGATGGGCCAAGCAGAAAGGCGTAGGTGCCAGGGAACTTGTCCCAGCGGAGAACGAGAAGGTGGCTTTGACCATCAACAGGATACTGAAGTATTCCTACCCCCAGAGGGAGGTCAGAGATCTCTTCGAGGACCACCTGGGCGAGATCGTTGCTGCGGCCTGCGTGGCAAAGGAGCAGATGAACGGGCAGAACATCGACGGTGAGATGCCCGAACCGGGGAAGATCGGGGGACCCATACCCATCAGGGCGGGATACCTCGGTCTCGGAGACGACTGGACCGACATCATCGGTATCACCGGTGGGACGCCGTACTTCACCCCAGGTGAAGCGGACAACTGGATCCACTCAGGCACGACCCTGCTAGGTGGATCGGCTGGCAACGCCGTGAAGATCGGCAAGAACGCCGTGCACCTGGTGTTGGGGATTGGATCGCTGCACGAGGCTCCCAAGCTCGAGGCCGTGAAGTTCGAGTACAACGCCGCCGAGAGACCCGCTCTCTACACGGGCTGGTCCTTCGAGCACCCGAGAGGCGTGGCGCTCAAGGAGCTTGAGAAGCCCCTAATGCTTGTCCACGGGGACACGCTGAAGGCACAGATATTCTTCTCGAGCGCCTATGCGAACACGGTCACCCAGATCGTGGACTACCCACAGCTGATCGGAGTCTCCTTCATCAAGGAGGCACAGCTCAGGCTACTCGACCCGGCAGACCTGGATGGTACTGTACAAGACGTGATACTAACCACGTAGGAGTGATGGTTTAAATGGCCGACTCGGAGACCGTAATCGGAAGACTTGACGATGGAAGGCTGATGGTGAAGTTCTCTTCAGCAGCGCCTTCCTCTTACAGCCAGACAGACGAGGTCCAGATAACCATCACCAAGCTCGGGCGTGTGGAAGAGGTAGTGAGTCTTGACGCCAGTCAGGGCTATGACGCGAGGAAGGCGAACGTTGCCATCACCGGCAACAAGATCGTGTTCCCGCTCTACTACCAGTACTACGCCTGCCCCGTGGTTTGTGCCACCGGATGGGAGGTCACGACCGGACGTGACGTCTCGGACGTGACCGTGTACGGTGTCGTCATAGGACGCTGAAGCTCAAAACCCTCCTCCTTTCTATTTTTTTGCACCTCTGACGACTCCCGCGACTGAAGTTCTAAGGCTTCATCTGAATCTTTATATGCGGTTAATTGCAGTATCGACCTTAGATGTACTACTTTATCCTACTATTCAGGAGGCGGGCTTGATGGACGAAGAACCGAAACCTACCGATGGCTTTCCGCCGCTGAGCATCGTGCACAAGCATGACGGGAAGATCGACTTCCATGCCACCCTGAGGTACGGGGATCCCGATGACACCGGCGAGAGGACGGTGGTGCTCGAGTGTCGCTGCTTCAAGGGGGAGGTGGAGCTACTCGACCGGGGCGGGAGGAGCCTGTCAACGGAGATGGCAGTACTCAAGCACGAGGACAGCTCCCTCGTCACATTCCGAGAGAAGGTCAAGCGCGCCCAACGGTCGTTCCTCGATCGGAAGCGGGTACTCCCGACGTGCATAGCCGAGCTGGCTACTCTCCCCGAGGAGAGATGCGGGATAGCGACCTACACCGGTTGGTTATCGGAGGCGCTGGACGAGCACTACCCGACCCGCACGTACAGGGACATCGACTCGGGGGTCCCGGAGAACGCCCTGATCCATGCGCAGGTCGAGTTCGGGATATTCCCCGACCCGGAGATGCTGCACTCGAAGAAGTATCTTGACAACTACAAGTTGGCAACCTGGCACACCGTTCTGAAGAACCCCCACCAACACCAACAGGAGTACGTGTACGAGATCGATGACCACTATGACGCCCACATAGTCCATACCGTGCTCCAGAAGCTTTGGCTATCACGCTTCGTGAAGAAGCCGATCTACTTGATACCCCACGGGACACTCATGTGGGACCCCATCGACAAGAGGGAGGCCAGGAGGAGGTTGGGCATCGACCCGGAGGAGAGAGTCGCCTTCTGCTACGGCTTTGCGGCGGAGAGCAAGGGCTTCGACGAGGTCCTGAGGTTCGCCAGCCAGGTGTTCCTCCCCAAGTTCAGGCTCTACGTCTCGGGCGGGGTGCACGGGATAATCGAAGAGCACACCAAGAAGGAGATCAAGAGGCTCCAGAAGTTCACTGGGGAGAAGGCGGTGCTGCTCGGGCGGTGGCTGACGGAGGAGGAGACCGACCTCTGGGTCTCCGCCGCCGACATCCTGGTGTTCAACTACCGCACCCCGGACTTCATCGCCTCGGCGTCGGGGGCGATGCACCGGGTGCTCGCGTCGGGGAAGCCCATCGTATGCGTGGACGACAACCGCCTCGAGGAGCTGGTGAACGGGCAGCATTGCATCAAGTTCCCGCCCGGGGACGAGGAGGAGTTCGTGGCCGCCGTGGAGCTCATCCTCGAGGACGAGGAGATCGCCAGGAAGCTGGGGGACAACTGCCGTCTGCTGGCGGAGAACACCTCCTGGAAGCGCATCGCAGAGAGGCACATGGAGGTCTTCGGCAAGGTGGTCGGCGAGGCCTACGACGCATCCTGGTACGACGAGAGCTACTTCGTCGGCTCTGACGGGGGCAAGGTATTCACGGAGGGGGGGGAAGTGAAGAGGTGGTCGTACTACAACCCCGTCGGGGAATGGCTCGGCTGCGCCCCGATCATGAAGGCCATCAAGGAGCTGATGGACCCTTCCACCGTACTGGATGCCGGGTGTGGGAGGGGGACATTCTGCGTTTACGGCAGGGACGAGGGCATGGAATGTATCGGCGTGGACTTCAGCGAGTGGGCCGTATCCAACCCGTACCCAGGGGCGGTGTCGCTCATCCGGCTCGGCGACGTGCGGGACCTTGAGTTCCAGGATCGTTCCTTCGACCTCGTGTTCGCGTCCGATCTGATGGAGCACATCTACATGGAAGACCTCGACCAGGTCGTCTCGGAGCTTCGCAGGGTCGCCGATAGGTATATCTTCTTCAACATAGGAGGGACGACCGACGGAGAAGAGATGATCATTTCCAAAGGCGAGCTTCCCCGGAAGGACAGGGTCGGAACCTCGATTGCCGGGCACGTCACGGTCAAGAGTTGCGACTGGTGGCGGGAGAGGTTGGGCTCCGAGAGCTGGAGGCTGAGGGAGGACCTGGTGCGCGCCTTCCGTGAGAGGGTACCCGCCGAGGTACTGGCCAACTGGAACTGCGTGCTCATCTACGAGAGGAGTGATTGAAGTGAGAGTCAGCGTGGTGATACCGACCATCAGGAAGTTCGGGCTGCTCGAGTTTGAGCTTCCCTCCCTCGCCAATCAGACGATGAACAAGGGCGATTACGAGATCGTGCTGGTGGATGACTACCACGGGAGGGAGGGGGAGGTCAAGGACTTCTGCCGGGACGTCGGGCTGAGGCTCAGGTACACCCGGTCGAAGCCCGCATCATGGAGGACCAACGCCCCCATCGGGAACGCCAGGAACACCGGCCTGATCTTGGCGGACGGGGAGCTGGTGGTGTTCATAGACGACTTCACCTGGGTGCCCCCGAGGTTCCTCGAGACGCACTATAACTTCTGGAAGGATACCGGGATGTGCCTGATAGCCCCGGCCAAGGCGGTGGAGGAGATCTATCGCTACAGGGGGGTGGAGCTTACGGATAAGGAGCGGGAGACATACGAGCGGTGGGGGGACGACGGGGACATGGGCAGGTACGAGATGGACAACTGCCCAGGAGGCTGGTTGTACACGTGCAACGCGTCCGCACCGCTGGAGAAGATTGTCGAGGTCAATGGGTTCTGGGAGATCGCCGATTGTACCCGCGAGGAGGACGTTCTGATGGGACTCGCCCTTGAGAGGGCGGGGGTGAGGTTCGCCTTCAGGAAGGATCCCAACGCGACGGTGCAGCACCTGAAGCACGACCTTCCCCACCTGGACCACGTGCCTGGGAAGTACAAGAAGATCGATTACGAGGACTTGGGCTGGCAGGAGGGGAGGTGGCAGGACCGGGATGTGAAGGGCCTGATCGGTCCCGGCAAATGTGGTCTTGACACCCCGGAGGACTACATTCAGCTCATAACCAGGGACGTGTTCGACACGCAGTTCCCCGGGTCGTGGGCGCTGATAGAGAGGTTCAAGGACAACCCCGATCTCCGCTTCAACGAGGAGATCGGATTCGACCTGGGCGAGATGCGGAGGCGGAGGATGGAGAAGGCGATCAGGGGGGAGGCGATGAGATGGTAGGTCTTGAGGAGTACGGTGAGATGGAAGAGATAGTGGTGAGAATGGGCAACGACTGCGGAAATAGCGTGGGAGGTATTTTCCTGGACGGGGAACTGTTCATGCTCTACTCCTGGACGAATGAGAGCAAGCACCGTGAGGAGTTTCTAGAACGGACCTACGAGAGGCTGAAATCGAGGTATGGTGGGAGGTGGAAGAGCATCGGGAATGCGGTGATAGGTACGATCACGGCGAACCGAGAGACCCTGGAGAAGTACCTGCTCCAGGAGTACCAGAGGCACGATCGCCCTAATAAGTCGAGGAACAACGACCCACCGCACAACCCTGTCTGCCGGGGGGTGTGTCCGTGAAGATATGTCTCGTATCCACCGAGATCACCCCCACCCCGCCGGTAGGGTTCTGGGGAGGGGTGGAGAGCGTGGTCTGGGACCTGGCCAACGAGCTTGACCGCATGGGACACGAGGTCGTGCTGGTAGGGAGACCGGGTAGCGTTTCCCCTGGGCGTCTTATCACCACCTTCGAGGATGGCGAGATCGAGGACATCTATGCCGAGCACTTCAAGCATTACAAAGGTCTGATAGGGGACTGTGACGTCGTCCATGACCATTCCCACGGCCACAAGGCCCACAAGGTCCATCCCAGAGTCGTCCACACGATGCATTGGTACCAGCACCCCGCCGCCGCCGATTTCGTGAATATCTGCGCCATCTCCGAGACGCAGAGGCGCTGGTTGAACGCCCGCATGAAGGAGTACGGGCGGAATGAGGATGTGCGCATGGTGCATCACGGCATAGACGCGAAGCGGTTCAGATACCGGGAGGAAAAAGACGATTACTATCTCTTCTTCTCGGCCATTGCCACATATAAAGGTGCGCTGGTCGCCTATCGGATCGCCAAGGAGATCGGGGTCAAGATGATATTCGCCGGGAAAGCGGGTGATGCCGATGGTGTCATCATCGGCGATAGCTCGCCCAACATCATCCACGAGGGGCAGGTGAGTAACGAACGCAGGGCTGAGCTGATGAGCGGTGCGAAGGCCCTCATCTTCCCTACCGGGGGCTTCGGAGAGTCGGATTGGGTGGAGGCCCTAGGCGCAGTTCAATTAGAAGCGCTGGCTTCCGGCACCCCGGTGATCTCCTCGGACAACGGTGCCTGCCCAGAGATCGTCGAGGAGGGGAGGACTGGTTTCATCTGTCATTCATACGAAGAGATGAAGCGCGTCGTCAAGGAAGGTTGGGCGGACACCATCGACCCCAGGGTGTGCAGGATGGTGACCGTCGATGGCAGGTTCAGCAGCAGGCGCATGGCTATGGAGTACCTCAACATTTACGACGAAGTTTAGGAAAACTCAATGTAAAAACCCTTTAGTATCGATGGGGCCCAGAGCAGAGGCCGTTTACTGCCCCCTATCACGTGCGCTTCTACGACTTGGAGCTGCTCGAGGCGCACCTCGGCACCGCCTTCGCTCCGGGGCGCTTCACCATCAGGAAGATCGAGGGCGGCGGGTGGAGCTTCTTCGTCGCCGAGTGCTGGAAGTGAAAGCACCTTTTCGATGCCCTTAAATACCGAAGACCCGGAAGCCCCACATTTTCAACCCTTTAAATATCCCCTCGAAAGGGCGCCTTCAACGTCTTTAAGTATTTGAATATCCATTTCTCGCACAGAGTTCCCACCTTCCGTCTCTGTAGTTTACTCTGCAGACACGGAAGGGTCAGATAAATTCTGAGACCTCATCATAACTGGGAACGGTAACGGCCATTTCCATCGGTGTCGGCTCTCCTGTACCTCTAAATATGATGTTTATCCTATGCGTTCCGCCTACGAGAGGAGAATAATCATATTGAAATTTTCCAGTAAAGGGGGTGTCCATTGTAGTCACTGTGGCTATTAACATTGTCTCTCCAGTATCAATAGTATCATATAATTCGATTGGCACTCCAGGAAGGCCGATAAGCGCCTGGTATCCCTGGTATCTAAGGTTTCCATCGATTCTTTTCTTTCCTCCCCAGTCGATGACCCGCACATTTTGTATGAATGTAGGAAGCCTATTCGGCTCCACTTGCGGTTCGCCGACCCAATTTCGCCCATTACGGATGCAATCTGTTATGTTTGGTATAGGAATGACAACGGGGATATAGTGGGCCATCGTCTCGTCAGATTGTTCGTATAGCGTCCATATACCTCCACCAGATGTCGCATCTAGCCAATACCATATGCCATTTTCAGCTTTTACTTCAGTCCATGCATGTCCGAACAGGGGAGTACCATCTGCTTTGACGAGTACTCCAGAGACACAATATGTTTCATAGCCGAGAGCCAATAACATGGATGAGACCAGGAAAGCGGAATCTTCGCAATCCCCAGAACGGATTTGCATTGTCAGCAATGGGTCTTGCCAATAATCATTAATTCCCCACACGTCAGAATCATATTTAAATTCGATATTATCCTTCACCCATGTGACTATTTTGCCGAAGGTATGTCCACCGAAAGAATTATCCCTGATATATTGGGCGGCATTGGCCACATCGTTTGGTCGATAATACTCATTGTAATATGCATCTGGAAGACTGCCATATCCTTCACCTCTCTTACCGCAGGTACTTATTTCCACCATGCATTGTATATCATCTCGAAAAAGTATTAATATATTCCTTGAGAGCGAGATCGGCAATTGAAACAATTGAAACTTCAGAATCGAGGGCGGTACTCGATGCCTTGAGAGCAGGCTAGAGGGCGGAGGTAGGGGTCAGCGACGTAGAACATTTCAACATCTCTATGCAAAACCTGCTTCCAAATCTCAGACCGGGCGGTTCTAATCTCGTTCATAATCTCTGGCGACTCGAGCCCAGCGGTCTCGAGTATTTTCCCTATCACGGACTCGATGATGTGAAAGAAGTGATAGATGCCGAACTGTTTCGCACCCGTGATACCGTACAGGTGAGGTCTTTCTTGGATGTCTTTGTGGAGCGCCTCGTGCAGTATGATCCTCGCTATCGCCCTGCTCGAGATGCGCTCGATGAGTGTTCCGGCCAGTACGACCACACTCTTGCTCATGTTCTCGGTGACGATCATCGCATGGATACCGTTCCAATCGGGATGACGCGGTGGTTTCAGAACGAAGATGCCGCCCTCCACCACCGAGTAGATTTCCGGGAGGAGGGCCCTCGCCATGATCGCCCCTCTCATGCAATCCTTGTTCTGACGGCACGATTCAAAGGTCCCGATGTAGTCCTCCAGAACCCTGTCGAGGTCGTAGGGCATCTCCTCCTTCGCCTCCTTCCATGTGAGACCCTCCTCGTCCATCGCCCACTCGATATAGAATCGCTCGACCTCATCTCTACACCGCCCGAGATCCATGCCCTCACCCCCTACTCGGAGTTCTTCATGAGCTCGCTCAGGATATAGATACCGGCACCGGCCGCTATCGCGGCACCCCCGAGGAGGAGGACGACACCCTGCCACTGCGCTTTCTGGGGGCATTGACCGATCTCGATCCACTTGTATTCGCCCTCAGGCGTCAGCGCGCACTCGCAGGCGTCGATGACCGTACCGTCAGGGCAGGTGTACTTGAAGATCTCGCCGACGTTCTCTGGCCCGCAGACCTTCACCAGGTCCTTGCAGTATTGTTCCATCTCCGGTGGCCTTTCCCCCCAGATGATGTGATCGATCTTGCTGAGGATGAGCCAGGAGATGATTCCAGCGGCGACGAGCACCGCGATGACGCCTGCCACAACCACGGCGATCGGTGGTGATCCCGCGGCGTAGACATAGGCCTCGACCTTGTACTGCTCGACCACCGAGTGTCCGAAGGAGTTCAGGAGGGAGCGCTTCTCCGCCTTGATGCGCAGCAGCTCCCAATCTTGATCCCGGTACTCGTCCTCCATCAGCCTGCGCATGGATGGGTAGTCGCCTATCACGCCGAAGTAGCTCCGCCATTGCAGGGTGACCTTCTCGGCGTCACCGTAGTACTCCTCGTGGCCTGGGTAGTAGCGGTCCTCGACCAGCTGGAAGGGCTCGTATCTTCCTTCGATCTCGAAGGGCACCTTGTCGGATACGGAGGGCGCAAGGGTGGTTGTCTCCGCCCCGAACCCCACCGTGGCCCCCGCGAAGCGGAAGATGATATAGAAGTTGCCGTACACGGGCGGGGGCTCGGTGAAATCATCCGGGGAGATATAGAACCATGCTTTGAAATCCTGGAGTGCCTGCGTATTGGAGGTTCCCTCCCAGACGAGGAACTCGCCCAGCTCGTCGAAGACCGCGGGGTCGTCCTTGACCCAATATACCTCGATATTTATCGGAGCCTGATCGACGTACTTCTTATCCCACTCATCGAAGAGCTTGCAGGCCACGTCGATCCGCTCAAGCTCGCGGAGGACCTCAGGGAGGTTTGACACGTCGATGCGCGTTGGGTGGGCTTCATCCTCCGGTATCGGCTCCTGAATGTCCATCCTGACCACCGATTCAGAGGGATTGTAGTCATCGTTGCCTTCGAATCGGGCGCGCACATACCAGGTCTCCCCCTCCTTGGCGTTCCATTCATCCGCATTGAAATCATAGGTGATGCGCCCCATGTTCGCCGCGCTGGTAAACACTTCCTTGATGAACTGCCAGTTCTCGCTCCCCTTTCTCACGTAAACGGCAACAGCGATGTTGTAAATGACCGTTCCCGTGTCCACGCTCTTGGGGCGCCAGGTGGTGCGTAGCGTCTCTCCCTCCCGCACGGTCTGCTGGTCCTTTGGACTGAGGGTCTCGCCGTCGATATACTGCTCGTAGACCTCCATCAGGGTATCGCCCGGTTCGGTGCTCTCGACGTAGATGTAGTTCACCATCTCCTGAGAAGACCACTCCCTCACACCACTTGGCTGTTCTGGGTCGGTCGGGTCGAAGACCACCTTATAAACGATGCCTTCCCACCCGGGATAGTCCGCAGGGTCAATGACGTGTGTAAGCCTGTAGTTGTTGCTCATACTCAATAGCACCGTTTTCACGGTGGTGTAGGTCAAGGCCCCGACCTCACGCACCTGGAGCTTGAGCCTCGTTCCTGCGGGAACAATTGTCCCAGACTCGAACCCGTGAGATAGCTCAATTCTCTGGGTATCATAGATGTAGTAAGTCTGCTGAATGGGCTGGCTCTCCCAGTTGTAAGTATATATCCTTGCCGAATACTGCTGAAGCGGCTTCTCAGACGTCACGGGCATGATCTCGAAGGTTTTTGACTCGGATTGTATTTTCATCTCTTATTCCTCCCATACCGTCTCGGTCCGCCATTCACCGCTCACATTGAACGCCAAAGTGAACTCATACCTACCTCTTGAATCTGTCAATCTCGTTCCCCAGCGAAAGGCGTTGTTATTCGGAGGCTTGAACCATATGTCTATGTTCTTACCGACGAGCGGGGTGGTGCCATCTTTCAGATAACCGGAGAAGGTGATCTCCTCGATGTCCTTCACTGCCACCGTCTTTGACAGGGAAAGAGACAGACTGTATGCCATATCCGCTCAATCTCCTCTCCACTCGGTCGCGACTTGCCACGTTCCAGTTGCACTTTCCCCGCCTACACCGTCCCGGAAGGAAATGGTGAAACTGTAATTGCCCTGCGCGTCGGTGGTGGCCGTCGTTCCGCCCGCCTCGTCCCACCAGAAGTGATCCTCATGTGGGGGATTGAATCCGATGTGGATCTTCTTTCCCGCTAGAGGGGAGTTATTCAATGTCAGCTTGCCAGAAAAGACGATAGGGTCTTCGGGGCCAGAAGTGCTGTTCAAAGCGGTGGTTTTTGACAGGTTGAGTGTAAGGGCGTACAACGCATCGACCACGGTGAAGGTTTTGCTCGGAGAAGTTACCTTTACCATTTTCATGCCTCACTACTACTATGCTACGAGATCATAGGTCGTCAGAATATAATAAATTTAACCGAGAATGGCTCTTTCCCGACCCAAGGGTCGGTTAAAATTGATATAGGAGCAAGGGGGATTTATCAGCCAAGACAAGAACCGAGGTAATACCATGTCAGGTATTGGACCCATCAACGAAAGACTGATGAAGCCCAACTTCAATTTTGCGTTGGCCTTCAGACAGGGGTTCCTCTTCGGGAGGACCATCAGAGCCCAGAACAAGTTCTTCCGTCCCTACCCGGTCATCGACTCGAGTGGGAACAATGTCGAAATCGCGGCCAGCTCGAGCCAGGCCGCCCTGCGCTTCAGGGACCCGAGGAACACCGAGAACGACCTTCTCTTCCTGGACACCAGGACCCACGGTGGTTTTCCGTGGTTTCTGCATGGCGGGATAGGCATCAGGCCGGAGAAGGTGAGATTGTACCTCCGCATCCCGGAGGGCCAGGACATACCCGGTAAGTTCCCGGACGCCGACCCCATCAGACCAGGCTCCGGTGACGACATGGGGTATCTGGACAGTCTCAACTCTCCATACTATGAGCCCACCGACCAGTTCGAGGTCGTGGTTCCGCCGATGACCCATGTCGCGGCGGAGTACTACAACGACGGCGACCTCACCCAGCAGCCGGTGCTGAACCTCCAGTTCAAGCTGTATTGGGTGCAGTTCTACGACCCGGAGAACGCCAGGGGGAGGGTGATGATACGCAAGATCGCCACTGGGGAGGCCCCGGCGGCCTTCCTAGAGGTGGGGGTCGGGCATACCCTGATAGACTACAACGAGGCCCTGAAGAAGGAGTGGGGCGTCGCAGCTATGGAGCTGTGGGAGGCGATGGAATGAAGTTCGACAAGGAAGAGATCAGGAACAGGGTCCGCTCCGTCCACAAGCAGGCCACGAACAGCGTCGCCGACGTCTTCGCCACCGACGTGCCGGACAGCACGACCAGGCACGTCGTCGCCATCCTGGT
>JAQUQE010000032.1 GCA_028716225.1 Dehalococcoidales bacterium
GACGAATCGGATATAAATGCTACCGCTAGAAAAGCCGTTGATAGGGTATATTATGATGCGGCCGGAGGAGAAGCCCTTGCAACTCATGGATGGGTTGCTGCAGCTTGTCCGCTCGGACTCCATGATCATCCTATCAATAACCTGGCCGATGCCCTGGCTATCATGGGAGCTTATGGATATACTCGAATGGAGTTGATGGGGGCATGCCCTCTAAATTTCACTGTTGACGCGGAGTTGGAGCTGGTAGGAAACAGGTTGTCTAATATAACGGTAGGGGCCGGTGTTACTGTAGACTTTACTGGAGATGTGCTATGTAATCAGATCAGTAACGCTGGAACTATTACCTCTAAAGATATCGTTGCTGTTGGAGATATTGATAATACCGGGGGTATATTGACGGTCAACGGCAATCTTACCGGATCCAGTAGAATCATCACTACGGCGGGAGCTGCTATTTGCCAGATAACGGTTAGTGGAAATTGTAATATAGCGGACGATATCGAGTTTTTAGCTACCGGCGCAGGATTCTTTAATATACTGGGGAACGGTTACTTCGGAGAGGAATTCATATTCGATACCGGAACAACTCTTTATATGACTGTTCACGGTGATCTCAATGTTCCCTTTAGAGAGATATCATGGTCCAGTACCAATCGATTGTTAGTAGGCGGGAATGTATATTGCTACCAGATGGGAAATTATCAATCGGGGGATATCTGGATTTACGGCAACTGCAATTCGGCCTATGAAGATGTTACTATATATGCGTCGGGTGGAGACATTAAGATTTTTGGGGATTGCCGATCTCCACAAGGCATTCGTAATGCTTCTAACGCTGGTGGAACTCTGGATATCTATGGAAATTGTGATTGTTCTTACGGCGCTATCGAGGTAAATGCTGCCGGAAATATATGTATCTGGGGAAATGCTAAAGCCAGAATATCAACCGGTAATGCTTCGACCGGCGATCTCGAGGTGGATGGAAACCTACAAAGCATAGATGTTCTACATAGGGGTACTGGCACCATACTGGTAGAACAGAAACTAGAAGGTAGAAGTATTCGTAATCAATCAACCGGAACTATAACTGTAGAGGGTTCATGTGATGTTGCTTCTATTGCCAGTGCAGCTGGTGGTACAATTTCCCTTGGTAAGACTACAGTATCCGGCAATGTCACTAATCCCGGAACACTAACTGTGGCTTCTCTGGTATCCGGAGGGATAGTCGGCAATACAGGTGGAAATCTTACAGTCAATGGCAACTTCCAGAGCGCTGGAAATCTTACCAATACAACAGGCATCGTTGATATAGCGGGTAATGCCTTTATCGGCGATTCTATAAGTACGACTACCGGAAATGTCGGTATCGGGGGGTCGCTATTTGTTTGGGGATCATTGAGTAGTACCAATACTGGCGATTACTCGGTTACCGGTTATGCAGAGGTAGGTTCGATAGCTAACTCCGGAGGCGGTACGGTATCCTTCTTCAATGGACTGAAGTGCAGGGGCGGATTTGACAATACTGGTGGAGGAGCTATTGGTATAACCGGGCCCTCTTTTATAACCGGGACATTAACTTTAAGCGGCGCCACTAATGCAATCATATACGGAGACTTGCAAGTTAATGAATTGCAGATGGGCAGCTCCGGTACCATTACTCTGCTGGGGAGCCTAACTGTTAATGCCAACGTAGTCAATGATTCTGCCGGAACCATCACGATTTCCGGAACTTTATATGTCGGAACGACTCTCAGTAATAACAATGCTGGATCGAGTATAACAGTAAGTGGTGAAGCCAAGATCAACGGTGCGATCACCAATATCGGAACCCTCATTTATAGGGGTATGCAGCGGTCTTCAGTCGGGAGCACAACTGCTAACTGGCAGAGCGGTGTGGCTACAAGCGGTGAAACCGGAGGGGACCTGTGTACAATAGGAGCCAATGATGATATTGCCCTGGTACATTCGGCGATAGTTAGTATCCATAACCTGATTGGAGCTATAACAGTCAAGCTATTCCAGCAGGTCAACGGTACTGAAAGAAAAGTATACGAGCAGGCTTTTACAGCAGGGGTTGATCCCGACGGACTTTGGATTATCAATGGTACTCTTTCGATACATGAGGCCCTGCGAATTGAAGTCGAGTCAGATAACGCCGCAGATAATGCCAAGGCCATAGATTATGATTATCAGACGGAGAGGAAGTAAATGTCTTTGTTGATTAAAGGGGGAGGGAGTCCTGGTGGCGCTAACACCCAGGTCCAGTTTAACGATGGTGGCGCGTTCGGCGGAAGCTCACTGATGACCTTTGATAAGGCCACTGGCCAGCTTAGCGCTACTCAGTTCGCCGGCGGTGACTTTCTATTTGATAACCTGTGGCGGTTGACTGAAGGTGATAAGATCGGGAAAGATGCGGATAGCCTGTACCTGCTTAATGCTAAAGGCATGATCATGGCGGAGTGGAAGGGGAAGTCTGTTAAGGATGCCCTGGTTGCTGATAAGGACTATGTTTGCCCAGCAAGGATAACCAAGGCCGATGCCAAGTTTATTACCGATCAGGGTATCATCTGTCCGGAGTGCCAGGGAGAGATTGCCAATATACGGTTGTATTCCGATAATACAATAGATGTGATGATCAAGGGGAAAGTGGTGGCCAACGGTAGCAAGGATATGGAGATGGTACTGGCCTGCTCGAAGGGGCATAGTGTTAATTTAAGCAGCGGTGCCAAAAATGGCAGAGGCAACGCTACTGGAGTAGTGAGTAATGGGGAAGATGAAGTTAAAGCTTCCTAAATGCCCGGTTTCCCTGCAGATGAATGAGGGGCGGGTCACGATCAAGTGCCCTCATTGCAAGCAGGTGATGTATGATGGTATCGGTAGCCCTCATCCCAAGACCAATCTCATTATCGCCGAGCATGTTAAGAAGCTTTGTGATAAGAGGCCGAAGGAAGAAGCTAAGAAAGAATTGACGCCTGCGGAGGCAACTAATGGCAAATAGATATTTTGTTCAGGCTGCCGGCGCTTCTTGTGCCGCTGTTTGGGATGGTTATAATACGGCTAACTGGTCTGCCGCTTCGGGTGGAGCTGGCGGAGCATCTGTTCCGACCGATGTTGATGATGTTTTCCTTGATGCGAACTCCGGTACCGGAACGATTACTGTGTCTAATAACGGAGCTAACGGCGCTACCGGACAAGTTTGCCATCACCTAAACTGCACAGGCTTTACCGGAACATTAGTCGTCACTAGTATTACTTTAACCATTTCAGGAAGCCTAACTTTTGTAGCTGGAATGACCTTAACATCAAATCCTGTAACAATAAACTTTACATCAACAGCCGCCGAAACTATTACAATGGGAACAAAAACCTTTAGTCAAGCATTTATAGTTTTTAACGGAGTAGGCGGAAGTTGGCAGAATGTTGACGCCTTTAATATAGGTACTAGTGGCACTATTACAGTAACTAATGGCACTTGGAATACTAACGGGGTTAATGTAACAGCTTTACGAATCCTCTCCTCTAACGCAAACATTCGCACGATCACCTTTGGCGCAAGTGCCATTAGTCTTTCAGGCACCGGAACTCCAGTCATTGATTTTGCCATTCCAACAAATTTGACCTTTACCTGTGGAACATCTGTAATAACCTTAGTTGGAGCATCTCCAGCTGTCAATGGTGGAGGAGTTACCTTTTTTAGTATGCTACCTAACGCTGTTTCCGGAACTTTGGTAATAACCGGAGCCAACACCTTTACCACTTTAACCATTACGAACACGGCGGCAAAATTAGCCACTGTTACTCTTGCCGCTAATATTACTATAACCGGAACATTTACAACTGCTGCTAACTCCATTACAAATAGAATCTTTGTAAGTTCGGATACTCCTGGAACGGCCAGAACCATTACTGCCGCAGTTGTTTTAATTACCAATACCGATTTTATGGATATTGCTGGAGCTGGAGCAGCCGCTCCCTTTACCTCCGTAACAACCATTGGAGATTGCCTTGGAAACTCCGGAATTACCCCAACGGCTGCTGTTACTCGCTACGCTGTTCTTGCTGGTAACTGGTCTAACACCGCCATTTGGAGCAACGCCTCTGGCGGAGCTGGCGGAGCAACCGTCCCATTGCCGCAAGATACTGTAGTCCTTGATGGCAACTCTGGAGTCGGCACAATCACCTGTGATATGCCAAGAATGGGTGTAAGTGTAACCTGCACGGGCTACCTTGGAACCCTGGCGTTCTCTTCAACTCCTAACACCATCTACGGCAATGTTGCCTGGTCTTATTCAATGACCATTTCCGGAACACAACCTCTGACGGTTGCCGGTAGAGGCGCTCAGACATACGCCAGTTTAGGGCGGGTACATACTATGTCTGTTGTTATTCAAGCCCCTGGCGGCGGGTATACTCTACAGGATAATTTTAGCGGAACCACGCTGGGCGGAACTGCTGGTAGTTTAACAACCGGAGGCTTCACTGTTTCAGCAGCATTTGCAGTGGCAAGTGGAACCTTTACGGTAACAGATAACATTGTAATAACCGTCCAAGGGTCGGCAAATGGTGTTGCTATTGCAGGCGGAACAACTACATTCTCTGGGACGGTAAATGTTATTGCATTTACAGGAAGAGGGGTCTATCTAACAGGAGGAACTACTACCTTTTCTGCCGCTGTCACTGTTACTACGACTACTGGAAGCGGAGTAGAACTGGGAGTAACTAACGTTATTGCAACATTTACATCTATTACCATTACAACAACCGCGGGGTCTGGATTATCTATAGGAGGACTACCCACAACCTTAACGGTCACTGGAAATATTGTAATAACCACTACTAGTGGGTCTGGGATTAACCTGAATTCCAATGCAACTACAACTGCCTTTGCTGGAACTATAACCGTATCAACTACTACTGGAGCTGTTGTATCAGGAAGTGGAGCTATAACTCTACCAACCTTGATTTGCCCTTCTCCAACTGTCAGTATAACAACCGCTACTTTTATTCCTATTATCCAAATAACCAACGGTGCTGGAGCAGCTGTTTCATTGAGTACAAATGTAAGCATCGGAACGCTTACTTTTACAGCCGCTTCAACTGTTACCTTATTGGGTTCGGTAACAATTAAGAACTTGGCGGGAGCTGCTAGCGCCTTTACAGTAACAACTGGCGCTGCATACCCCACAATAATAGCTTCTGGTTCCATGTCTAGCCTAACTATAAACGTCCCAATCCCAGGTGGAGCGCCTTGTACAATAGGTTCAGACTTAACCATAACCGGAGCCTTAACTTTAACTGCGGGAACGCTCATTAACTCTGGTCATAACATAACCGCTGGAAGTTTTAGTTCTTCTGGAACCGGCGCACGTTATTTAGCTTCTTCTGGTGTTTTGACTCTAACAGGAGTCGGCACAGTCTGGGATACCTCGACCGCTACTAACCTGAGTTTGGATTTATCAGGTTGCCGCATCGTTATCAGTGACGCTACCGCAGCGGTTAAGACCTTCTCAGGCGGCGGTCTGACCTACCACGATATATGGCTGTCCGGAGCGGGAGAGTTCGATTTTGTCGGCTCCAATACTTTCAATAACTTTGTCTGTAATACTGCTGGAGCTACTTTAGGCTTTACCAATGGCACAACAACCACTGTCAGAGCGTTCCTGGTCAGCGGAACATCAGTAAGCGATATAACCATGACCGGCCTGGCCGGAGGAGACTATACCATTGCTCTTGCCGGGGGCGGTACCACCAGCTCGGATTACCTGTCAATCGATCACTGCACCGGATCCCCGGCTGCCACGTTCTATGTAGGCTCTCACAGCACAGACAACGGCAGCAACCACGATCTGAGCTTTACTGATAATGCAACTCCTCCCAGGGCGACATTGGATAGGTATGGGTTGAGTTATCTCGACGGGACAAAGCAGTTTAGCAGGAATTAAGGGAGGTCTATTATGATCGGCATTAAAATTACGAACGTTCCCAGCAGCCTGAACGCGAAGAGCTGGTACCCGATTCTTTATCTGGGAGGATCTTATTATCTACCTCCGGAAAGCTTTGGTTTTTCTGAGGCCGCGGAGCTGGACGTAGACACCGACTCCTATCATGCCAGGATCGTGCTCAGTTCGGCGGTTCCTCCTGGCCAGGTGTCACTTTATCATAAAGACGTGTATGATGTTGTTCTGGAGGACGGCAAGGTTTATACTTTCGATTATACAGCAGGGAAATTTGCGGGAGGAACGCCAGTTGCTGTTATATTGGGGTGTATAGCAGGAGCAGCTTTGCTCACCGGTATTATCCTGGCTGCTAGAAGATAGGGGGACGGTAATATGAAAGGTAGGACGGTAGCAATAATAAGCGGGGTCCTGGGCGGCCTGGGATTAGGCGCCTGGGCCATTGCCAGGGCCGCTAAGGCCGGCGGACAGGAAGAACCTGGTACTGCTCCCCTTGCCGGCTTTTCGGCCAGTATAGGGGCCGGCTACGCGCCCTTAAGCGTTAAATTTACCGATGCCTCCACCGGGGATATCATCAGCCGGTCCTGGGATTTCGGGGACGGCGGCACATCGATTGAGAAGTCCCCTACCCATATATTTACTACACCGGGGGTTTATGAAGTAGTCTTGGCCGTTACCGGCCCGGGTGGCCAGGACTCGGCCTCCCTTCAAATAGAGGTATTGGACAGCGGTGAGCCGGAGGAGCCTGAAGAGCCGGAGGAGCCGGGCGCAGGTAGATTAACGGTCAAATCGACTCCGGCCGGAGCCTCTGTTACAATAGATGGAGTTTATGTCGGTATTACTCCTGTTCTGAAAACGTTTACTACGTCTACCTCTCACTCTGTTTTGATCAGTAAATCCGGATACCAGGATGTCACTGTTTCGAAATATGTCGAGCCTGGCGATGATCTGGAAATCAATCTAACGCTCACACCGGTCGAGCCTGCTGAGCAGCCAGTGTATTCGAATAGCGATATTGATATCTACGCCCACTGGGAGGCAGCTACCGGCGTATATCTCAGAGTTAAGAATAAGAATATCCGGGCCGGAACACCGCCCAGGGATCTGGTCTGTATCTTCGGTTGCGGTGCAATGTTAAATGCTGTCGGAGGCGCAGCCAATCCGGTGCAAAACGCTTATGGCCAGATAGTGCCTGGAACCAGTGTTTTAATGGCCAGTATGGACTGGTATCAAACTTTTCCGCAAAAAGACGGAGAGAAAAGCTATTTTATACCATGGGAAATCATGCACCCGTCGCTGCCTAACCAATACATACGTGCTATAAATGGCGGCTGGGTTGATCTGCCACTGGTATTAGATGGTACCCTTCAAATAAGCTGGGTCAGAGACGACGGCGCCATTAACGGACAACCGCTGAGGCATTATAGTAATATCGAGATACATGAGGGATAGATGGGTAATAAGGGATTAATAATAGGCGGTATTTTAACCGTGGCAGCCATAGCCGGGGTTATGCTGGCCTCGCGAAAGAGCCAGGCGGCAGAAGAAGAGGAACCGCCGGCAGCTCCGATCGCCGGCTTTTCTGCTAATGTCGCCTCCGGGGACGCTCCGCTTACGGTCCAGTTCACCGATACTTCCAGTGGAGAAATTACAGCCAGGTTATGGGATTTTGGTGATGGCGCCACATCCACCGAATTAAATCCGTCTCATGTATTTACTCAACCAGGAGGCTATACAGTGGCATTAACAGTAACGGGGCCCGGGGGATCCGACGCGGCAGAGCTGGAAATAGCAGTCAACCAGGCGCAGTCGGGTGGTAATTACTGCTGTCCTTATTATAATGGTATAGGGAACAATCCGGACGCTACTCAGCAATGTTTTGAAACCTGGCTGGAATTAGCCGGTCATATATTAAATCAGCATCCGGGCAACCGGATTCCGATGGAGAGTTAAGGAGGAGTCGTTATGCCTACTTTTATTCCTGGGTCAACACACACAGCTCATGTCACCTTCACACTGAAGCCGTCCGGCATGGCCGGCACCGTCCACCTGTTTCTGGCAACGAAAGATGCTGCCAATAATCCCGTGACAGTCGCGGTTAATATGGCAGAGGTTTCGTTCACCTCGACCGGTGCCTCTCAGAGGGTGGACATTCCTGGAGTCGTTATGCCTGCTGCAGGGACACTGGCCATTTATGCCTTTGCCGATGTTAAGATCGGCGGTGTAAGTGTCTACCCGCTCTTCTCTGAAACAGCGATCGATGTACTGGGCGGCAGCGGCGGCGGTATCAGCTGGGACTAGAAGGAGACCAATGTGCCGACATTTTCACCCGGAACCGTGCATACGGCTCACCTGCCGGTGGTTGTTACGCCGGCAGGTTTAGCTTGTACATTGGAATTTTATCTTGTTAAATACGGGAGCTCAAGTAAAGTGGCCACATCCGGAAATATCGCTTTTACGTCAACGGGGGCAGAACAAAGGGTAAATGGCAATCTTTCCATGCCCTCTGTTATGGATGGGTATTATGTGTTCGCCCTTCTGGCATTTCCGGGGATCGGATACTCTTTTAATCCCTGGAATAAAGGTGCCATAGCGGTACTGAGGGGTTACACTGGCGAGTGCATCGATTCCTACCGAATTACTTATTATAACAGCCTGTATACCACATGGGGCCAAACTGCCGCAGTTGAATATCTGAATGCAACCTCAGACAGCAGCGGCATCGCCGTTATTCAATCGACTTACTGGATAAAGTATTACAAATACTCGTTCATCGCCGCAGGGAATACGGCCAAGGCCAACCTGTTTGTTTCCAGGGTAAATACCAGTATGAATCAGACGCAGATATACAGCATATATCTGCAAGTTTACAATAGCTAGAATGGAGGTCCAGCCATGAAAGCCTCAACTATAATCGGAATTGCGGGGGGGCTCGCCAGTATAACAAGTCTGATCTTTGTGATCGCTACCGCAGTGAAGGCAAGCGCCGCTGAGAATGGAAACGATACTGGATACCGGTTTGCCCCGGGCGATTATATCCAGTATGTTGGTGTGGAAGCATCGGCTCTTCATATTACATTTGAGGACGACTACGAGCATAGCATCTGGAAGGTTGTTGCTCCTGGACATGGCTACACACTTTTATCGGTAGTTAACCGGGCGGATCCTACCAACGTTGATGAGGGGACGATCTGGACATTGAGCCAGGCTACCATAGAGTCTAAATACAGCAAGATCAACTATCCCTAATAGCAGGAAAGTACCATGCTAGAGAAAATTATCAATTTCATACTGGCCATATTCGGTATTAAGCCTATCCTGCGCCTAACTCATCCGGAAGAGGATATCGCGCCATATCAGACGGCCGCTAATACTGACGCAGCGGCCATCCGATTAAAATGGCTGGTTGATTGGAAGGTGCCAAAGGAAAACTGGGATATTTTCATTGGTAATGTTCAGGTTGTTGTCTTTGACTATTGGACCCCGGAAATATTCGCCAAATTTCCTACATTCTCAGGAAAGGCCCCGGCCTTCACATTTGCCGAGAACGGGCAGAGATATATTTATATTCTGGCACCCTGGCTTAACGCTGGAATTTTCGCCCATGAGAATGGACATACATCCTGGTTTATGCTAACCGAAGATCAGAAGAGGGGATTTTCAGAAGCCTATGATAAAGTGAAAAAGGATCCCCTGATAGTATACCTGTTCGACAAAAAACCGTATGGTAATCCTGATGACGAAAAGGATATTGAGGACCATGCGGATATCTACCGTTTCCTGGCCGAGAAGATGCCGGCGCCGCTTAAGCCTTTTTATCCTCTTTTGTTTTAAATTATAATATTTTAGTAGGAGGGTGTTATGGAAGATATGTGGGCACAGTACAAGGCCCTGGTAGACGGGGTTAAAATCACTACATTAGTAGTGTTAATCGCGATTGACCTTCTCCTGGGGATTATTATCGCGATCAAGGAGAAGACCTTTAAGTTTTCCAAGCTGGCCAACTTCTTTAATACAAGCATACTGGGAATGGTTGGCGGTTATTTCCTGGTGGGCGGTCTCTGCCTGGTCCATCCGGAATTCGATTACCTGGTAGTAGGAGCGTGGGGGTTGATCGATGTGGGTTTGCTGGGCATGATCTGGAACAAGCTGTCAAAGCTGGGTCTCCCCATTCCTAAGATCGTATAAAAACTTCTTTACCTGGGGGAAAGGCATATGAGCGAGGTTTGGTCCATCATAATGACAGTCGTCGCCGTAGGAGCGCTTATTATAAGCCTTGTTAAAAACAAAGGTTCAGATGCTAGAGCTACACTGATAGATGACAGGGTAGTCAACGACCGGATAAATAAGGTAAGAGAAGACCTTAGTAAGCAGATCTCCCAGGTTAAAGATGATCTCAAAAAAGAGGTAATCGAGGTCAAGGACGATATCAATAACCGGTTCCATGATTACGAGATCAAACAGGAACACCGGATTACTGAGATTGAAGGTAAAATAGGTATATTCTGGCAGGATTTTAATAAGAAGATGGCAGGTTTAATACATTCACCGCATACCCCGGAAACGGACCTATTACTGGATAAGGTCGTTGCCGGCACAATAACGAAGCAAGAGGCACTGGATCTCTGCGCGAAGATACAGGGTCACATCGAAAAGAAAGAATATCCCCCGGAGAAGGTACCGGCAGCCATAGCATTGGTTGTCAGTTTGTGTGCCGGAGCTTAAAATGTCGGCCGCCGGCATTGTGGCCATGGTTTTAGCGGGGAGCTTCTTTATAGCTATTGGTTTTCTACTGTGGTTGAAGTGGGGTCGGCGGAGACGTCCAGAATAGCCCTGGCTGATTCAACAGCAGATGGTCTGCAGCACAGGTCATACAGATGTTTTCCCATCTGCTCCAGGATGCCCGAGGCCATATCGAGGGGCAATAATATAGTCATGATCTCCTGAGTTTCCTGTTCGTCCGTGACTTTGATTTTAATTTTTCTCATCTTTACCTCCCTATATCAACTGTATTTTAATGCCGAATACATCCTCAAATACCCGCTGCTTGGTCCGCCACTTATCAGTGCAGATAAACTTCTGTTTCTTCTCATCAAACAGTTTGGTATCAAAAACCTCAACCTGGAGCTTATTATTAATAAGTACGTGGTCCAGCTCCATGATAACGCCTCCTGGCAGCTTAACCTTTAAATGGTGATGGTAAGCCAGGTATTCGCCGGCCATGACCGCCTGGACGAACTTGCGGGCGTCTTCCGCCTCCCGGCCGGATCCGTAGGTTTCACCACTAAGATCGGTGGCCGGTTTGTTATGCCACTTGCTGCCCTTGCCGGCGGCCGGCGGGCCCACAAGCTGCTGCAGGACAGGGTTCCTAGCCAGCAGGTCCGGGTTCTTAAGATCTATGTCAGCGAGTTCTGTCATAGCATTTTAATCTTCCTAGTCGAGTCTTTGATCCTGAGGTACATTGGTTTATCGGATTGGTTTTGTAGAGAGATTGAGATATAGTAACCAGGTATAGTATTAGTAATCCAACTGTCAAAAGGACCTATCTTGGTAGCAGTTTGTTCTTTTCGCGGTCTCCGTTTTAAGAGCTGAATCGTTATCATATTTACCTCACCTTCTTAAAATTCTTGCCGGTCCAGAAGCGGGGGGCGATGCACCGGTTGAATAAAAATCTCTTACCAAATATCGTGATAGCCGGCCGGATCGCCGCGGGCGCCGGCTGCCAGTCCCGGCTTTGTTCGTATTTCTCCAAGGGGGTCATTTCATCTAAAACACCGGTTAGAACATATGGGCGGTAATAACCAGCAAAGGCGATGTTGGTAGCGGTAATACTGGTATCTGAATTGTCATACATAACATTAATAGCCCGGTCGCAGGTTGCCGTACACTGGTCGCAGGATTGATTACAGCCGATAACCGCTACTCTTCTTGTTGTGCCCATCATTAGATTAGCCCGGTCTTGTTCTTCTTATTATCAGCCCGCCAGGCCCTGCGTCTCTCAGCACGGGTTCCTTTCATGCCGGGTTTAAATACCCTCCAAGAGTAAGAACGGTTCTTTTTAATCAGTTTATCCATGGCAATCTCCCTAATTTATTATTCTATCGGCTATACACAGTCCAAGCGCTATTAGGGAACACAGCAAGGCGGCTATAGCTACCAAAAAGGAAAACTCTCGTTCTTTCAATTATACCACCCCCAGCTTTGGCGTGAAGAAGTTCAGCCGCCCGCGGCAGGGGATCGGCTTGTCATAGAGTACACCGTCCTTTAATTTGAAGCCGTACTGCCCGGCCATGTGCCACTTTGAATATAAATTATCGTTTTCCTCGCCGAACCTGAATTGGCAGCCGGTGATGGTGACCTCTCCGATGATGGCGCCAAAGGTCATACGCTCCCAGGCAGCCAGAAAAGCAAAGCGCTGGTCTACGGTTAATAATGATAATATCCAGTGTTTATTGTCTGCGGTCATCTCTTCCCGGGAAACGGCGGCGTGTATATAAATCCTGATCGGCAGCTCTACCCGGTGTGCCTCGATGGTCATGGGGAACTTCCAGTACCGGTTCTCGGTATCCTTGAGATTCATGCACTCGAGCCAGCCCCAGGGGTTCTTGGCTGATAACGCATAGACTGGTTTATTCATTGGGCACCGCCTTTAATTCGATAGTGTGAGGGACACCGGTTTCAAATAATTGTTTAATAGTGATTGGGTATTTATATAATTCATTACGTCTGATAATGACCGATCTTTCTAAAATCTCTTTACCTGATATCTGGCAAACTGCTACTTTACAATCAGTCCCGCTCCACCAGTGCTGCAAATCCCTGAGATAGTCAATAGCACCGTTCTCAGTTGATCGAATATCCAGAAAACTATCATTCCAATCGGGGCAGGCTCTGATAATAAAATAAAGCTGCGACTTATCACTAAGATTCATTCCCTCATCTCCGGCCGGCGATATTTCATGCCCAGAGCCTGGAAGATCGCTTCCTCCGACTCATTGGTAATAAGCGTCTCGTCGAAAGATCCGTCCGCGGCACCCTCGACCGCTACCATGCCGCCCAATCTGAAAAGGCCGCTGCCATCGGCGTGGAGCTTCATCCCCATAGTCATGGCCCGCATACAGAGCATGCGGTTATGTTTCTCGCTGCCCGTCCGGATCAGCAGCAGGGTGGCCCAGGTCTCCGGAGTGGCCACATAGACGTCAAGGGGGATATCCCGCGGCGCCGGCATATCAATGCGGATGATCTTTGGCCCGTTCTTTACGATCCGGCCCAACTGCTGCAGCTGGTATGCGAGCTGGCCCTGGTTGCTGGGGATCACTACTATGTCGATATCCCGGACCCAAGATTTCTTACGCCGGATGCTGCCGGCGATCTCTATTCTCTCACAGCAGGGTTTCAACTTCTCAACGATCTCGTTAGCTATTGTCTGAGCTCTTTCCAGTTGCATCTTTCGTTACCTCCGGTTCTTTGAAGTTGTAAGGGCGCCCGCAACTAACACATTCGAACTTATTATCATATGATCTTGCTAAATTTCCCCCGCAGCGGTTACATTTATCGGGGATCTTGCGGACGTAGGGGTGTTTACTCATCGGCTAGTATTTACCTCCGTTATTTTTATCCGGGATCTCCGGCAGATCAAACCTGTATTTCCATTTTTGAATTTATGGCCAGCTCCAGGATCGCGCACCTGCCTTTCTCATCATTATCAGGATCAGTTCCCATTTCTAGCTTCATAAACCAGGCGCATTGAACCCCGCAGCATTCCATCGGCGCTCTTTCTGTCATCACCTCGGCTCCCAGCGGGCTAGCCATTAGCATAGGGCAAAGTTTCATCGTCTACCTCCTATTAAATTTTGCGGCTTAGTTTCAGATATGTGGCCGTAATTGTATTTGCGGGTTTCTAACCCTTTTTCCTCACAGGATCGGCAGGTATCCCATTTTTCAGTCACGGTGTCCTTCACTACTGCCCAATGGCACTTTGGACAGACTAGAGAGATATCGTATTTCTCCCCGGTTTCAGGATCGACAAATCTGGGTATAGGCATGTTATTCCACCAATCCTTTCAGCAAATATGCTGGCGCTTCTCTCCCTTGTAAACCTTTGCGCTGGTGAAACGGCATTCTCTCAGCGGAGGATTTAAAGCCATTGGCAGCCCAGTTTTCGAGAGTGGTGTTAATATACTTAACAGGAAATCTCATTCCACCATCTCGGTCTCTAGCTTTTACAGCTTCTTCGACTGCGGATTTTATCCAGTCCAAGGGAAACTGAGCTACCAGACCACGCAATTCGTCAGCAAACTTGGATGTTATAATAACACCCAGTTTTTGCTCACAGAGGGCGATCACTTCTCTTATGTCATCACTCCCTTTCGACGGCACGCCTCCGGCGGGCGGAGTGTTTTCTCCCAGTTTTCCGGCAGGGGACGGCACCCCACCCGGATCGATCTTTTTATCAAAACTTACGGATTCGGTAAGTTCGGTAGTAGTAGTTATATTATTATTTATATTACTATTACCTACTACTACCTCTTTAATACTTTCTTTAGGCGAGGCTAACTCAGGCATGGAGAACTTACGGATTCCGTAAGTTCCATCTTCCGGATTCCGTAATTCAACTTCCTGATTTGGTAAGTTAGCTTCCTGATTTGGTAAGTCATTGCAAGAGCCAGAACTTACGGATTCTGTAAGTTTTTCGTCGTTAATGTGAAGGTTTAAACTTACCAATTCCGTAAGTTTTTCAGGGCGGTAACTGAAGGCCCGGCTAATTCTCCAGTCGTTAAAGTTGCGGTTAAAAGAATAGAAAGAACCGTTGCGGTACAGAACCTTATCTCGTATTAAGCAGTCCAGATGTGCTTTAATATGTCCTTCTCTTACGCCAACAATTTCGAAATCTCGCTGTTTTGGTATGTAGGCGTTTTCCTTATTGCAACCCCAAGAAAGGCGCAGGATAAGGTCCAAGATTCTACGCTGTTGCGAAGTAAAATTACTAACCATCAACTGCTCTTCTATCGAGTGAGCTATTCTGATATGGGCTTCAGTTGGCAGGTTATTGGCCATCTATCAGTGTCCTTTTTAATAATAAAAGGCCAGAGACCTTATGAGGGTCCCTGACCTTTGAATTTTCGATGGCGGGGTTTATCCGGCATCCTGTGGGGGAGCAGATCCCCCGCCATGTCATTACGGCATAGGTCGCTTGGGCGGTGGTTAGACCGTCCGCGGTCGCGTTGCCGGAAATGCTTAATAAATTAAAAAACCCGGATAAAAACATCTGCGAACCCCCACGGAATAA
>JAQUQE010000033.1 GCA_028716225.1 Dehalococcoidales bacterium
ACGATGAATTGTGCAGCCAGATATCGTTATTAAAGACTTCACTTTTAAACAAACAACTGAGATCACCGTCGAGTCATAGTCGCAAGGCGACGAAATACTCGGTTCTCCGCTAGCGTAGGCGCAACTTTGCGAATTTGATCGAGTGCATCAGCTAAATCATACGGGACTATAGACCCTTCGGCTGTCCCGATCGTCAAATCAAGGAGGCGCAAGAAGGCAGCTGCCTTTTCAGGATTATTTATGGTCGAGAGCTTCGTATTCTTGTCTTCTTCTCCATGCAATCCGTAATCATGCATAGACCAGCATTCGAAGGGTACAAGGAAACGTTCTATAGCGTCTACCGCTTCTGCGAATGCATCTTGCGCGGTCGCAGGAAGATCTGCCAGTGCCTGGCTAACACCCGGTGTTGCTAGTGAATGCTCCTGCGGCCAGACATCGCGAAGGAATCGTGCGGCCACATCTCGAAAGAGTTGCTCAGGTGACGGAGGGGCTTGCTCTCCCTCATGTGGCGTAGAGATAGCGTGGACGAAACGTTGCACTGCATCCGCTCCATATGCGCGAACTTCATCATCGAGTGACCGTATCATCTGTTGTATGCGGACGTTAGGAACTGCAGGATCGCGTTTCTCATGAAATGCATGAAGACATTCAATGACGAGGCTGAAAACTAGAGAACGCCTAGTTTCTCTGCCGAGTCTTCGATCTGTGGTGCGCTCTGCCATAGGTTCGCCGATGAGTTTTAACTCTTCGAAAAATCTTGTTCGATGAGCAACTGCGCGCCACAGAACACGAGCATCAGAGTTATCTTTCAATAATGGAGTAACCAAGTTGGATATCGTCCATTCGGAATCCGCTTTCAAAAAATAATTGAGCCCCTCAATTAGCCGATACTTTACAATTAATCCTGCAGGGCCAATCGAGGCTTCAACTGCATCCCGCATCTGTCTCTGGACAGTGTTGTCCAAAAACGGGGCATCACCGGGCTTAACGGTCCGGCATGCAGCAAGGAAAACACCGACCAGTTTCCCTGCTGAGGTGTTCAGTGTATCGAGGTCCATTGGCTCACGGTCATTTGAAGATTGCACAACTGTGTTGAGATTGATTTCTTCTTCAAGAGGTTGCTTTGCGTTGGTGGCCTCAACAGCAACTGGCCAAACCTTGAACCAGCCAGTAGGACCCGTAGGCAGAACGACGACCTGCTTTTCCCACGTGGAGAGCCAGTGCGATATGCCATCGATGGCTTGACGGACGGTCGTTTCCGGCAACTTGGCGAGTAGCGACAGAACTTGAGAGCTCTCCGCCTGCAAATCGCGCTGTGCTCCATCTTTGTCTTGTCCCACCTCCGGTGAATGCACCCAACCGAACCACTCCCAGACTCTTGCGAAGGCAGATCCACCGTCGGGCATGGATTCAAAATCGGCGATGACTTGGACTGGATTACCGGGCTTCTTAATCCAGTCCTTTGCACCTTCGGCAGAATCGCTCTCCCATCTACCACGTGTCGTCGAGAGGGCGGCTTCCAGAGCTTTCAATCGCTCTTCGCCTGTAAATAAGTCATATCGACTGTCTGGGTTTGGTGGCACCCAGCGGGCCTTGGGAGACTCCAAAAAACCCTCGTCAAGCCGGGCCATCTTAACCAAGTCTGAGAACTCATTGATCCTCGCATCCAGCCAAGCCTTATCACGCTTTGGCAAAGAGTTACCAGCAACCTCGATGCGTCGTAGCTCCCGAACTGCCCAGTATAACCGTGCGCTTTCGATGCGATCAGTTTCAACGTTTCTTGGCCACTGATTGCGAGGAGGGCATTTTCTGATTCGGGCCGTGAGTATAGCTTGTATATGTGGTTCAAGTTCGCCGAAGCGCTTTGCTCGTAGTTCAGCGATCTCTGGATAATAGTGAAGGTTCCAGAAGCATTCATTATTTAATGAGATCAACAAGGTACCTACTTCGTTAGCGGGTGTAACCCGAGAGTCACGCGATAGTGCCGCCCAAAGCCGCAGGTGGATTGGCGAGTTTGTCAGCTTCCATCTGTGGACAAACTCAACCGCGCTGGGATTATCGATATCGACGAGTCGTGAAACAACAGAGTGCAGGAGCTTCACCGATGGGGCAATCCCTCGATGATACTCGTCTGGCTCATTCTCCTCATCAGAACGCTCGGCCGGCGGTACGTAGTAGACGCGATGGAGCTGTCCAAGATGCCATAGGCGGCGCTCCCCGTCCCAACCGATACGCCGAGCAATATCTAGTCCTTTGGCAACAGCAGCATCTAGGGCAATGGCTAAGGACACGAGGAAGGAACGTTCGGCCAATACTTCTAAGTCCAGTACGCCGGGATTGACTATTTCCCCGCTTGTCAGCTCTGTCGAGAAAATGTCCTCGACCTTTTTCGGCTGTTTTGGTGGTTTCTGGTAATGTAGATGCAAAGGTGAAAACGGCTCTACCTTGAGTCGTGGCGCAACTAGGTCAACGATTGCCGTGACGAGTGGTCCCGATCTATCCCCCGCGCGTAGTCGATGCTGGAAATCATATACGTTGGTTGCCCCGTAGTCTTCAGCTGTCTGATTATCCCAGCTTTCTTCGATCAGGTGCCATGCGGATCGCCACGGCTCACGGATGTTTCGCCCGGATGGACTGCCTATCAGTTCGAGCAGCGCTAAACGCTTAATTGTGTCATGCGGCTTAAGCTGTAGTGCCCAAATAACAGTCTTATCCTCTTCAAGCCGACCGTTTAAAAACGCGACCGTGGCACGAAAAGCCGCTATCTCTTGTTTATTGAGATTTGCCCATCGTGGCCTCATCAGTGGTACTCCTGATCGTTCTCTGTAGAAATCGCTACGATAGCGTCAATCCAACTTAAATCTGCCTTCTGTTTGGATATTAGAGCAGATAGCCGGACACGCTCGTTCGAGTCGCTACGGCGAATCAGATGATCGAAGAGATCGCGGTCAGTATCACTTGCGGCACCTCGGCTTGTGCCAGCAATGCGCTTCACAGCAGCATCAACTAGGCTCCTTTTGCCGTTGATGGCTGACATGGCTGCCCAGCGCTCCAAAGTATCGAGAAGCACCGAATGGCCATTTGCTGGGTCGTAAGTAATGGGTGTAATTCCTCGACCCTTCCAGTCTTCATATTCAATAGGATCACTGGTTCCCACGAAGGTGAAGCGTTCTTTGAGATCGTCGAAACGCACGCCATCTGCGGCGACGGCGTTGAAGAGGTATCTCATTGGTGGGTCGTTTGCACTGTATCCAACGAGGACGAGATTGAATAACCGAGCCGCATCGTAGATGAAGTCTGGCACGATACGTCTTCGCAGATAGAACTCTCCAAAATCTTGGTCGGTAACGATTAAGTCCGAGGTTCTGGCCGGATCACGATCCAACGCACCATGGATGTGAAGAACGCCATTGAAGTCTTCACTACGTGCTGGCCTTGGGATTCCTCCAAGAGCGTATGTCTGAATCGCCAGAGGCTTCTTTGCCACATTCTCAAGGAGTAGCTCAAAGTTGGTTGTTACAATTGTTACTGCTCCCCCACGATCGGCAAGACGCATCAAAGCTCGGTGAATTGGGGCAGGCTTAACGGCAGGTGTACGAAGTTCACTTGCTACTGTCTGCCTGACGCGACTCTTGCCATTTGTTTGTCCGTCTATTCGACGTTCTAGCATCCCCAGGACGACATCATAATCTCCATTGGCGAACCTCTTAACCTCTGAGGCTTGTTGATTAGTCAAGCAGGATGTGTCCACACTATCGTGATTGCAGGTTCCACTTGGGATACCAGAAAGGACTGCATATACGGCTGCATCAAGCTGCTCGTATACTTTGAGCACGAGACCACGAAAATTAGGCAAACCTGCGGGCTGGGAGATGCCGGCACCAGCGATAAAGAGAACTTCACCACGTGCATGCGCAAGAAGGAGGCGCTCTGGTATAGCTGCCAAGCCAGAGCCCAGTGAGATAACTCGGTCGATACTAGCTCTCTTAACTGACTGCCCCATCTGTCCTCTCATAATTCTCATTCGATTTGAGAATGCTATCTACTTCCTCTGTTAGAATCGCGGTGTCTCAGATTACGAAACCAGCTAAAGGCCTTGCATTTTCCTAACTTAGCAATAAAAACATAAACTAGTATTAGTATGCTCAAAGTTATCAGAGCGTTAATGGAATCGCTGAACCAATTGAAAGTTTCAAGAACCAAAGCGGTGATGAAAAGTATGGCTATTAATAAGATGAACTGTCTTACTATCCCTTTCCTTTTTGCAATATCCTCATGTTCTAATGGTTTGATTTGACTAATACTAGTCGTCGTCGGATCCGGCTTTCCATTAATCAGTGATATCAACTTGATTCCATAGATTAAACCAGTAGCGAAGAACCCTAGAAATAACATGAAAATGCTTATGTACAGACACCACTTGCCAAAGTCATAGTTCTCCTGCTGGGTGAAACCAAAATGGTAACCTATCATCTGAGAAGCAACTCCCATCATAGCAAAGAGTCCAGAAAAAACTGCTAAAACGAAAAACACTATACCCATGAAAAAGATGAGCAGAATTGTTGCTTTGTCCTTCTCTCTATCGTCCGTAATATCCCTGAAATTCCACCTTAGTTTTTTGCCATTTGCTGGTAAAGAACTCAATATATCATTGATAGTTCGCCAAGACGGATAGAGTACTGAAATTGAAATGGCGATTAAGGCTACCGCTGCAGCGAAAATCCCTTGAGATTCGGTTAAAATTGAGGAGCTCATTTGTCGCAAACCCTCCATATAAGAAGCCTATCTGAGTCAAATGGAATACGTATAAGGTAGTAATACCTTAGTGCTGAGAAATGGATTTGTCAACCTGGTCCAGTTGAAGTAAGCTGTCTTCGTCATGCTGGGGGGCAAGAACTGGCAGTAAGCTCAAGATATGACCATCATACCATAGAGGAATGCAGTTATCAGGCAGGCATATAGCCCCCGGCACTCTCTCCCTATGCCAAAAAAATTATAGGCTGTGACCTAACCGGCATTGTTCTATACATGGAGACAATAATGCAGTTACATAATGACTTTCTGTCACCATCATGCCAATTGGCATGAGATAGTATGATGGGGTAACAAAAGCTTGGAGTGTGTTGTCTGGCGAGTCCTGAGCAGTGCTTGACGAACGAATGCATCCAATATATCTTGTCATTAAGGTCAAGAGGGGGACGATATCAACTCGTAGTGAGTTGATATGGAGAATGCAGGAAAGAGTTTTCTGGCCTATTTTGATTTGACCTCGCGGAACTGAATTGGAGAGTGAATATGAATAAGGAGAAGGGACCGATTGCAGTCGTAATTTCTGCTACAAATGAAAGACAGGCCACATTAGAGGGTGCTAAAGAAGCCCGAGAACTATCTATGGCCAAAGTCGCCGCCTCTCAGGATATTGTGAGCCCAGGACGGTATGCAGATGCGCTTAAGAAAATTAGTATCGGAATGATGGTGCTGTTTCATCAAGGAGGAGCTCCATCTAAGTTTGACGGAATAATTACCAATGTAGGTTGTATCATTGCAGGTGGTTATGCAGCAGGGATAGCACTCTTGAACAACACCAACCCGTCTCCTGATACACATTTGTTGGCAATAACTAGGCGCATTTTTTCTGACAAGGAATTACAAGGATTTCTTTGGTTTTCAGACGTGAGATTAGTACCTAATCCCGAACTAACAAAGTTCCTTCTAGGTAGGCCACCCAAGCGTAACGAAAACTACATAGTGGTACATCCTGATCAATATGGCTACAACAAATTACTTGAACAATGGAAAAGCGCTTGCCAATATTAGGGGGATTACTCCGTGTAAACATAACAATAGCTTATTTCGTGAAAAGAGAATAATCTAGCGATGTGTTATTCTGTCAGCTTTGAATAAGCTATAATGTCAACGTGAATATTAAACAAGCGACCACTCACCAAGAGCAAGAAGAATTGGATCAGCTTCTATGGGATGTCCTATGGAAACCTCTTAACTTCAATCGGAACATTCGTCAATCATTTAAACTAGACTGACGTTCCCCCCAAAAACAGTAGCATTCTGAATTAGAGTCCTCAGCTATAATAAAGCAACAGAGGAGGACTCAATTGAAAGCAAAGCGGTACAGCGAAGAGCAGATCATAGCGGTTCTCAAAGAAGGAGAAGCCGGCGCCAAGGTCTCTGATCTATGTCGTAAGTATGGGATGAGCGATGCCACATACTACAACTGGAAGGCAAAATACGCTGGGATGACAGTCAGCGACCTGAGACGGCTAAAGGCTTTGGAAGCCGAGAACCGGCGGCTCAAGCAGATCGTGGCTGAGCAGGCCCTGGACAACCGGGCACTGAAGGAATTACTGTCAAAAAACTTTTAAAGCCCAAGGCCAAACGTCTAGCGGTTACCCATGTCAAGGAGAGTCTTGGGCTGAGTGAAAGGAAAGCCTGCCTGCTGGTCAATATTTCGGCTTCGGTCTATCATTACAAACCGCAATCGGAGGATGATACCGCCTTGCGCCAGCGCTTGCGGGAGATAGCAGGACAGAGAAAACGATTTGGCAGTCCCCGTCTCCACATCATGCTCAAGAGGGAGGGGCTGGTAGTCAATCACAAGCGTACGGAAAGGATATATCGGGAGGAAGGGTTGGCACTCAGGAGGAAGCGGCGAAGGAAAGGTGCTGCCGGATTGAGAGTAGCGATGTCGTCACCAGATAAGACAAACCAATGTTGGTCCATGGATTTCGTTACCGATAGCATCATAACCGGGCGGCGTTTTCGCGCCTTGGCTATTATCGATGACTATTCGCGGGAATGCCCGGCTATTGAGGTAGATACTTCCCTGGGAGGACGCAGAGTGGTCGGTGTGCTGGAGAAACTGGTTGAGATCAGGGGATTGCCAGAGGTCATTACTATGGATAACGGTCCGGAGTTTACAGGAAAAGTATTGGACGAGTGGGCTTATCGCAAAGGCGTGAAGCTGAACTTCATTCGTCCCGGAAAACCAGTGGATAATGCCTTTGCTGAGAGCTTTAAGGCAGACTGCGTGACGAGTGTTTGAATGCCAACTGGTTTATGAATCTGAAACATGCCAGAGATGTCATCGAAGACTGGCGAAGGGATTACAATGAAGTCAGACCACACAGCTCGTTGAATGATATGACGCCTATGGAATATACTAAAACAACGGCGGGACTCTAAATAGCGGTGCTACTAATTGCGGGGTAAGGTCAAGACAAACCTCAAATAGAAATCATTGCTGTTGATAACAACGTTATTATTGGAGCACTTGTAGCTAACTGGTTATCTAAGAGTGAGATTGAAATCCGTCACATTGCAGTGAAAACGGAATTTCAGAAAAGGGCGGCCGGAAGGTATCTGGTTGAAGCATTATTCGAACTTATTAAAGATAAGAACTCAGTCACAGTTCAAACACATGCTCGAAGCACATCTGTTGGTTTCTTCTCAAAGTTAGGATTCACACCCGTCGGCGATCGTTTAGAGGTTGACGCTTTCATGCATCACGGTATCTGGCTTCAGCAAATGTCGGTCACGAAGTAAGATCGTTAATACAGAGTTACTGAACATTCGTCCGGTTTGTTTAGATTAGATAACGAAAACTAACATTTTTCAGCCACATGCCGTTTTGGTCAAAACATCAGATTCTATAATCGCTTCGCACAGTTTACCGGTTTACAAGTCACCAGCGCGTTAAGCTAGAATACTGGTCACGCCAACTCTGTAAGTGGTACAGCTATTAGGAGTAGATACACTGAGAGTATACTCTCTGGATAGGCCGAGTGTAACGTAGGACTTCATCGTAGATTTACAATAGAGGCATTGTGATGGTTTATCGTCTACAATATGACCGAGACGATATAATTCCTTTCCACATTCTCCACAATAAACGATTCTCTCTGCCATAATATGCCTCCAATAAATCCAAGGGAATACTTTCCAAAGTAATAAAATATAATGCAACATAAATATATATACTAGTGTATTAAATTTGTCAAGCCCATCGAGTTTTGTTAGAGGATGCCCATAAACTGGTAAATTGGATATTAGACACCATTTCGAAATGTTCGAACCTCTGCCACTTGGTATCTCCCAGTAGGATTTGAACACTAACTAAATTTTGTTGAGTCTATTGCTGCAGAAGAATTCATAAAGGAAAATGGATTCTTCTTCTCTGGAGAACCCCCTGCTGCATACGGTCTCCATTATTTATCCCGGAGGATTGCCTGAAATGAGCCTGAAATTATGGCTGATTCGGCTGTTCATATAGCTGCGGATATGGGATTTAGTCTAAATTAGTCAATTAGCCAAAAAAAGAATTCAGTCAAAAAGGAGTCTGGAAATTCAGCCAGAAATCGCCCCTATAATACCAGCCTAATATCGGTTGTGGCTGGCCCCTGATTTCAAGTATTATCAAAAATGCCAACCTCGCCGGGCCGGGAATCAAACTATCCTATTCTCCGAATGTTGTAACGAAACGAGATCCGCAACCAATAAATAGTTTAAAGTCAATGAATGGAAGCCTGGACATGGTTGTATCCAGCTTTTTGGCTGGATATGGTGATGGAAAAAACAGGCTATGTTGGAAAGGTTGACTAGAGAAGCTATTCCTGAGAGATCTCCCTCAGGGTGCATGGGAAAATTTCAGAGTATAAGGATACACAGCTTTACTAATGCGTTCACCAGCATAAAGAGAGGGTAGTTCCGAATCTGCGATTGGTGAATAATACCGCCACCCCAACCCACTATGTCCGACGTTACAGCGGTAGTGTTCAAGTTCATTCACACAGAGTATGGCATAATTTTGGAGAGTATCGCCATTATCTTCATGCACGGGTTTTCTATGATGCGGATGCCGAGCGCCGTAGCCTACTCGATCTCTGTTAGAAAAAACCAAACCTTTGCCACGGTTAGCGCAGAGTCCTCTTCGCCTTTGCCAGGCATCCTGAATGATACCACTCGGAAATGTCATGTGATACCTTCTTACTCAAATCATCCGTGCCCGGATTATAAACCGTCTAACCGATTCATATCGAGTAATATTTATTGTAGATCATTTATTGCAAACACAAATATAATATGCTATATTATCATTGCATCTACTATAATAGTGAGAGGATACAACTAGCATGCCGGTTTGCCCTTTCTGCTATTCAAAAAAAATGCGCAAGTACGGTATTTATCGCTACGCCGATACAGTAAGGCAAAAGTGGCGCTGTGAGCAGTGCGCGGGTGTCACCGCCTATCCGCTATCCCGCAAACCAAAACGTAGGCCCAGGCGACTTAGATAATCTACGAAACCGTATGAAATACTCCTTTCGTTGCTGAAAAGGAAGGGGATTCAACTTAGTAACAGGTTTTGGAGATGTTGTTTGAACAGATCCTTAACACGGAAACCAGGCATGGAATGATAAATGGGAGGCAAACTATGAAGATGACAAAACATGACCTCATCAAAGTTAACGATACAATCGCGCCGACAAGGGAGTGCTTGCCTAGACGGGATAATTTCGTAGCTAATTCCGGATCGCCCAGCTTTGAGGGCAGAGGGCTTGATTGGGAAGCAAATACTCTACCACTGAGTTACACCCGCGAAATTCGTATCTATTCTAGCCCGCAAAACCCTATCTGTAAAGAGAGGGTGCTTGCTTCGTCAAATTCCGGCACCGACATCGCCGGCCTGCTTGAAGGTTACCGGCTGTGCGCCGCCACCGAAGGGAAAAGCCCTAACTCCACGGCAATCGTTATCAACAGCATGAGATACCTCAACGACTTCCTCAGTTGCAGCGGCCTGAGCACCGACGTGACCGTAATAGGCACGCGGGAAATCAGGGCCTTCATCCTCTACCTGCAGCAGAAGGTATGCTTAAGCCATCACCCCTATAGCAAGCCGCAGCAGAGGGGTCTCTCCGGACACACCGTGAATACCTACATGAGGTCCATCCGGGCCTTCTGGTCCTGGCTCGTCGAAGAAGAGATCATCGAGCTAAATCCCTTCTCCAAACTTAAAATACCGAAGCCGCCCAGGAAGATCATAGCCACCTTCTCCCCGCACCAGATCGATTCACTGTTAGGCGCCATGAACGGCTCGGCGGAGGGCTATCGCAACACGGTCATCGTCCTTACCTTGCTGGATACCGGCCTGCGCATAAACGAGCTGATAAATCTGAAAATTGGAAACGTCTGTATTGAAGAAGGGCTGGTCAAGGTCCTGGGCAAGGGCAATAAGGAG
Organism: Dehalococcoidales bacterium; assembly: GCA_028716225.1. Lineage (NCBI taxonomy): Bacteria > Bacillati > Chloroflexota > Dehalococcoidia > Dehalococcoidales > Dehalococcoidales bacterium. The sequence continues at coordinate 10,250 of JAQUQE010000033.1, forward strand.
AGGCTGGTGCCCATCGGTAAGCAGATTCGCAAACTGCTATGGCGCTACATCCATCAATATCGCCCCGAACCGGTTCTGCCTAAAATAGATAACCTATTCCTGACCCAGGACGGCAGGCCGCTAACCAAGAACCGCGTGGATGCTATTATGAAACGCTACGGCCTGATGGCCGGCCTCAGCGGCGTCAGATGCTCCCCTCACACCCTGAGACATACCTTTGCCATCAACTATCTTAGAAACGACGGCGATGTTTTCAGCCTGCAGAAGATATTGGGGCACTCATCACTTGAGATGACCAGGCGCTATTGCGAGTTGGCTAATGTGGATATTAAGAAGGCTCATGCTACGGCCAGCCCCGTGGATAATCTCGCGATGGAAAGGAAACTGGCTGTAGCCCGCGCTGCCAGGGACAGTAAAACTAAAAAGCGTTGAGATTAGCTGCCGTCGGCGGCTTCTTCGAAGATTGAAGATAGTGCCGTTATATACGGTACTGCGTCTTTTCGCACCTTTCGTGCCCCGGCGACTATTTTGCCAATGCGTTCATCGTTGGCATATCGGGCGGCTAGGGAGACAGTAGCTTCCCTGCACTTCTCCATTTCGTCCAAAGAGCCCGTGGCGAGATGATAGTTATGAGCATCTGCAGGCACAAGCCAGCAGTTGCCGGATTGTTCTTGAAGAACCTCCAGGTTCGGTTGCTTCTCGGAAGCGAAGTTGTCCACAGCAAATTCGTAAATATACTTGGAAACGTTGTCCAGATAGCTTTCCCTTATTGCGGGGGGAGTGCCCGAGAGCCCACCCGTTTCACCTGTACCCCAAGTGCTGACATTAAAACTGAGAACTGCACCTGGAGGGTTGTCCAAGAGCAAATTCGTTTCATCCTTGGCCTTGCTTCGGATTTCCGCCGCCAGAGCGCAACACATATAAACAAGTCTATCAAGCGATTTTCGCCACCGGCCATAGGATCCAAACTCCGAAAAGGAGGCTTTCAGTCTGGCCATAAAAAGCGGATAGAGATGATCCATTTCTACCGATAGTTTTACCACCAGTTCGCCACGATCCATCCAGAGCTTTAGCCCAGACTCAGAGGTCTGTGGGGGATAACCGGTATCGGGAAGTCCCCAAATAGACCGGTCCTTTGCGCTGATACTGGAAATGCTGCTATGAAGCTGAATAGCTAAATCCTTGATTTCTTGAAATCTTGGCCGTATAAGATGGTCCTGCCGGTAGTGTCGAAGAATAACACCCGGCGTAATTCGCTCCACCTTCTGCAGAAGCCCTTTATGCACTTCATCAGAAGTAATAATGTCTAAACTTATTACTTCTTTGATAGCCGCCTCACTACACACCTCAACCGCCATCGAGTAGGATATCTCTGTACTAAACCATTTCTCCACCTCACCTACTCTCGACTTGGCACAATGCATTATGCTTGATACATCATCCTGAGAGCAACCCGCTCTACGTAATACCAAGATCGCTAGACACTTATCGATGTTAGATGGGGCTTCCACAAAAACTTCCTTCTGAAAACTAAACAGAACCGGTAAAAACTGCCACTATTGCAAATCTGTTTTATTCTAATAACAATCGTTTCTTTTGTCCAATAAGTGAGAATATAGGAGATATAGATAGCAAAGAAAACCGGGGCGATTAAGATTCCATTCCCGCCTCAGATTAATAATCGAAAGGCTCTGAACAGTAAGACGGACGGTACAGCTAATGACACTAGAACATGAAATAAATGATTTCCTAGAACAAGCCCTCGACAAGTCTGCTGCAACCGAGTTGAGCAAGCTCATTGAGGGTTACAAACTATGCGCTCGTAGTGAGGGAATCAGCGAAAACACAATCATGCTTACCGAAAGAGCTGTGAGCTATTTCAATAATTTTCTGACGGGCTCCGGGTTGCCCACTAACGTGGAATCAATTGGTACGAGCGAAATCCGCAGCTTCATCTTACACTTGAAGGAGGTTCAGCGTTTTCAGTCGCACCCATTCATCAAAAGTCACGACAGGAAACTCACAGGACATACAATTAATTGTTATCTTCGTAGCATCAGCGCCTTTTGGAGTTGGCTATTCAGGGAAGGATTCTTAGAGGTCAACCCGTTCGCCAGAATAAAAATACCTAAAGCACCTACGAAGGTTATAACCCCATTTACCGAAGACCAAATCCAAAGTTTGCTTCAAGCACTGGACACCTCCGATATATCCGGTCTCAGGGCCTATGCAATAATTTTAACATTTCTGGACACAGGGATGCGATTGAGTGAGTTGATCGGCTTAAAAAAAGATAACGTCGATCTCAGAAATAAGATGCTCAAGGTCTTCGGTAAGGGAGCTAAAGAGCGCCGGATTCCGATGGGGAAAAGGCTGCTGGCGGCCTTGTGGAAGTATCAGCTGCATCGGCCGCAACCTGCGACGGGATCAATTGACAACTTTTTCCTCACGCAAGACGGTTGGCCGCTCACAAAAAACAGAGTGGAAACGATCATCAAAGATCTAGGTACAAAGGCAGGGTTACAAGGCGTGCGGTGTTCACCTCACACCTTCCGGCATACCTTCTGCATCGAGTTTCTGCGAAACGGCGCCAATCTTTTCAGCCTACAGCAAATGACAGGACACTCATCCCTAGAGGTTTTACGCGGATACGTAGCTTTAGCTGAGTCTGATGTCAAAATTGCTCACCAGAAGTTCTCCCCGGCCGATAACCTGAACTTAAAAATGCCTTGCTTAAGGAAAAATAAACACGGGAGAAAAGCTATGGAGAGGGATACATGAAAGCTAAAGCGATTTATGCAGTTCAATATAAATGTGCTCTATACGGCAGAACTCTTATGTCAAGAAGTGAAGCCAATGGCTGAGAGTCTTGAGCGAAACGAAGGATTGCGAATCTTGGCTCGAATTATCGCTAAGGCATACCTCGCTGACAACAAGCGTAGTGTTCGAGGGTCCAAAACACGTGAGGAAGGCAAGAAAGATGAAAGCATATCTCGAACCAACAGAAATAAGTCTACTGGAAAACGCCGCAGAAAACCTTCGCGATAGATTGCTGGTTCATATTCTGTTCCATCTAGGCTGCCGTATCTCGGAAGCCCTGGCGCTGACCGTGGATGATGTAGACCTCGAACATGGCCGAGTCACCATCAAGCATCTTAAATTTCGTATCAGGATATCATGCCCCCAATGCAATGCCAGGCTGGGCAAAGCTCATACCTTTTGCCCGAAGTGCGGCGATAAAGTGGAACAGACTGTAGCCAGGGAGCAAGAACACCGCCGCGTACGCACCTTGCCGCTCGATAATGGCACCCTGGCATTGCTTAAAGACTACATCGAGCGCGGCGGCCCAGTAACCAGAGACGCTAAGCAGGTGATCTTCGGCATCAACCGCCATCGCGCCTGGCAGATCGTCAGCGACTGCGCCTCCCGAGCCGGCCTCGGAGGTCTGGAGAACCCGATCACCGGCAGGAAGTGCGGCATCAGCCCGCACCGGCTGCGCGACGCATTCGCCGTCCACGCCATGAAGCATAATGACTCCGGCGACGGTCTCAGGATGTTACAGGAGCACCTGGGGCATGCCAGCTTCGACACAACCGCCAGATACAGGAAGATCGCCGGCGAGGAACACCGCGACTGGTACCAGGGGCTCTGGGAGAAGGGGGAAGGAAGTGCCTGAGGCACTTAGGCCGAAGATGGGCGGTTTCTTGCGACCCTTCGGCTGCGGCTGGTTCATCAGGGAGTTCCTATCGGGGAACGGTCCCTACGGCGCTCCTTCTATCAACCCTGATATAGGCGCTCCGCAATCCGAGATATTCTACCGCTACAAGAACGCCCTCATGCAGGCCACAGCAATGGATAGAGCCACAAAGGAAGAGGAACGTCTAGCCGGGCGCGATAAGCGCCGCATAAGCCCGGAGAGAATCGGAGAGCTAACCGAGCGGCACCTATCACGTCTCCCATATAAAACAAGCAGTTGCAACTATCACTCGTTTGTTGTCTACTTCTCCAACCTGCAGAGGCTGAGCTGGGTCGAGTTCACCGGCAGGGAGGAGCCCTCCGCCTTTCAGGAGCACTGCCCCTCCGGCCCTCCCCGCAGGTACTTCCGTTTAACAACAGCGGGCAGGCAGGCCGCCGACGCTGCCTGGAAAAGCCCCCACGCTGCCCTCTACGGCGGCGCTTAGCCCTCAACCGCAGATAACCTCACAAGCAAGCCTATCAGCCCCTTTCCCGTGTAAATTTACGTATTGAACGTTTCGCCCCGCAAATTGTGCAATCGTCAAACGGGTGGCATTGTCGCCGTTCATGTAAATATAGGTTCATTTTGTGAGTGAACGAAAGGACATTTCGTGCAATGCTGTAATTGTAAAAAA